>NZ_JBFULQ010000129.1:0-12932 GCF_054049815.1 Mesorhizobium sp. P5_C1
GAGTAGACACCGTCGACCTGAGTGCCCTTGAACAGCGCGTCGGCGCCGATTTCGGCCGCACGAAGTGCAGCCGCCGAATCAGTGGTGAAGAACGGATTGCCGGTGCCGCCGGCAAAGATCACCACCTTGCCCTGGTTCATGTAGGCGGTTGCCTGGCGCTGTGAGAAACTCTCGCAGAGTTCGGGCATGGCAATCGCAGAAAGCACCACGGCGTCGACGCCGATCTTGTTCAATGACGTGCGCAGCGCCAGTGAATTGATGACCGTGGCAAGCATGCCCATGTGGTCGCCGGTGACGCGGTCACCGCCCTTGGAGGCAACGGCCACGCCGCGAAAGATGTTGCCGCCGCCGATGACGACGCCGACCTCGATGCCCAGTGCGCGGGCTTCGGCGATATCGGCGGCGATGCGATCCACCACCGAAACGTCGATGCCGAAATGCTGTTCGCCCATCAACGCTTCGCCCGACGCTTTCAACAAGACACGTCGGTAGAGGGGCTTCACCGTCATCTGGTCCTCGTCATTTTGCATGTGACGCGTTCCGGGTGGCTACCCTCGCGCAGGCGCCGCCCCGAAACATGGCGCGATGCCGTGTTCCGATACACGAAGGGCGCCGCGATGTCACGCGGCGCCCGAGCCGGAAATTCGAGATCGAGACGCTCAGCCAATCATTAGCTGACGCCGGCAAAAGCGCCCTCTATCAGCAGGTCCGGGAAGTAGCCCATCGGCTTGCCGCCGACCGCCTGGCCCCCGGTGAGGCCGCCCTGGATTTCCGGTCCGAAGAACGAATATGGAAACGGCGTGACTGGCCGGCTGACTGCGTCGAGCCGTACCAGAAGCTCTCGCGGAATCTCGAAATCGAGCGCGCCGAGATTGTCCTTGAGCTGATCCAGCCTGGTCGCACCGATGATCACCGAGGCGACACCTGGCCTTGTCGCCGCCCAGTTCAAGGCGATCTGGGCCATGCCGCGGCCAAGCTCGCCGGCAACCTTTTCCAGTTCGGCAACGATTGCCCAGTTGCGGTCGCTGAATTTCTGAAAGCCCGGATTGCTCGAGCCGCGCATCGTCTCCAGCCTGCCGCCGGCCTTATTGATTGTATCCGAACGATATTTGCCACTCAGAAGGCCGCTTGCCAGCGGGCTCCAGGCCATGATGCCGGCGCCGTAGCGCGTGCCGAACGGCACGAATTCATGCTCGATGTTGCGCTCGGCCAGCGAATATTCGAGCTGCAGCGCCGAAACCGGTTCATAGCCGCGTTGCTCGGCGACGGATTGCGCCCTGCTCGCGTACCAGGCGGGGACGTCGGAGAGGCCGACATGGCGGATCTTTCCGGCGCGCACCAGATCGTCAAGCGTCCGCATCACCTCTTCCGGCGACGTCAGCCTGTCCCAGGCATGCAGGATATAGAGATCGATATAGTCGGTACCGAGCCGCTTCAGCGAGCTTTCGACGGCGCGGATGATGTTCTTGCGGCCATTGCCGCCGGCATTCGGATTGCCCTGCTCCAGATTCATGCTGAACTTGGTGCTGATCACCGCCTTGTCGCGCAGGCCGCGCTCGGCGATGAACTCGCCAAGCCAGGTCTCGGAGGTGCCGCCGGTATAGGCGTCGGCGGTGTCGAAGAAATTCCCGCCTGCCTCGACATAGGCATCGACCAGGGCGCGCGCCGTCTCCTTGTCGGCACCCCAGCCCCATTCGGTGCCGAAGGTCATGGTCCCGAGTGCCAGGCGGGTGACTCGTAGCCCRCTGTTGCCAAGGGTGTAGTAGGACATGGTCATGATGTCGTTCCGATCCTGTTCAATGCTGATCCTGTCCGGGGGTCGCCTTGACCCACGGATTGCCGCGCTCATGCGTCATGCGGAATCTGAAGCCGTCCACCATCCAACCCGCGCCCGAACGGGTCAGGTGGTGTTCGTAAGTGCCCCAGACTTCCCAGAGCGGGTCGCCATTGCCTTCCATCCGGTTCCAGGCATAGCCATTGGAGGACACGGTCGCGGCGTCGCCGTCGATGGCGACCTGGTGGTTGGTACGAAGATGCAGGCTGGTCTTGCTGCCCCTGAGATTCGCTGCCCAGGTCCCGATCAGATCGTCCGAAGCGATGGTGGCCGAGGGCTGTCCGCTCAGGCTGCTGAAGTCGACGGTGACACGGTCGGCGAAATAGCTGCGGGCCAGCCGCCAATCCTGTGCATCGACGGCACGATCGATGGCATCGGCGATACGGATGACCGCGCGCTCATCGGCGGGCGTCATTTCGCGGGATGGCTCGGCTCCGCCGGCATCGACCGGCGCCAGCGCAATRCCCGCCGCGAAGGTCGCGTACTTCAATGCATTCATGTCTCTTCTCCTTTACGCATCGGCCGCCGCCGATCTGTTGGCGACAATGTGGGCCAGCCCGCCGGCGTCGAGAAGATTGCATTATCTGCACAGACTATGCGATATCATGCATGAATGGATCGCGACCTGCTCAGCCATCTTCCCGTCATCGTCGCCGTGGCGCGGCGTGGCGGCTTTGCGTCGGCCGCCGCGGAACTTGGCATGAGCCCTTCGGCTGTCAGCCACGCGGTGCGCCTTGTCGAAGAGAGGATCGGCCAGCCGCTGTTTGCCCGCACCACGCGAAGCGTTGCCTTGACTGAGGCCGGTGAGGCGCTTGTGGCGGCAGCGGAGCCTGCCCTGGAGGATATCGCGGATCGGATCGAGCGGATTCGCTCGGTGAAAGGCAGGGCGAGCGGCCTGCTCAAGATCAATGTGCCGCGCCTGGCGTTGCCGCTCGCCTTGATGCCCATCCTGTCGGCAATGGCCGAGCGCTATCCCGAGGTGACGGTGGAAGTGTTCACCGACGAGCGCCTGAGTGACATTGTCGGCGAGGGCTTCGACGCCGGCATAAGGCTGGGCGAGATGATTGCCGAGGATATGGTGACGGTGCGGCTGACCGAGCCGTTCCGAACGATCATCGTCGCCTCCCCCGCCTATGTTGGCCGCCACGGAAAGCCGCGAACGCTGGCTGATCTCTCCAGCCATAATTGCATCGGCTATCGGCTGTTGCGATCGCGCGCGCTCTACCGCTGGGATCTGTCCGACCAGGGCAAGGATATCGGCGTCGAAACGCGTGGCAGCGTCGTCGTCACCGATCCGCTGTCGGCGCGCGACATGGCGCTGGCCGGCATCGGGCTGGCCTATCTGTTCGAGCCGCTGGTGCGGGCCGATATCCAGGCCGGCCGGCTGATCGAGGTGCTGCGCGAAGCCGCGATCGACGAGCCGGGGCTGTTCCTCTATTTTCCCCGCCGGGCGTCGATGGCGCCAAAGCTCAGGGCTTTCATCGACACCGCACAAGAAATCGGCCGGGCATCCCTGCGGACACCCGGCCGATAAAATTCGTTAGAAGGACAGCTGCCGCGGCAGCTTACTTCTTGACCGCCGCCGCGACTTCCGCCGCGAAATCGGTCTCTTCCTTCTCGATGCCTTCGCCCAGCGCAAAGCGCAGATAGGCGGTGATCTTGGCCGGGGCGCCGATGTCCTTCTCGGCATCCTTCAGCGCCTTCTCGACGGTGATGTCGGGATTGAGCACGAAGGCCTGCTTCAGAAGGACGACTTCCTCGTAGAACTTGCGCAGACGGCCTTCGACCATCTTCTCGATGATCGCTTCCGGCTTGCCGGACTGGCGTGCCTGATCGGAGAAGATCGCCTTCTCGCGCTCGATTGCCGCCGGATCGAGTTCTTCGGTGGTCAGCGCCATCGGGCTGGTGGCGGCGACATGCATCGCGACCTGACGCGCAAACGCGTTGGCCGCATGCTCGTTGCCCGTGGTCTCGATCGCGACCAGCACGCCGAGCTTGCCAAGGCCATCGGCAACCGCGTTGTGGACGTAGGTGGCGACGGCGCCATGCGGAACGGTGAGCTTGGCCGAACGGCGGAAGCCCAGGTTCTCGCCGATGGTGCCGACGGCGTCCTTGATGGTGTCGGTGACCGACTTGTCCGAACCCGGATACTTGGCCGCTGCAACCGCGTCGGTCTTGCCGCCATAGGCGAGCGCGACCTTGGCCACATTGGCAACGATCTCCTGGAATGCAGCATTGCGAGCAACGAAGTCGGTCTCGGAATTGACTTCGACGACGGCAGCTTCGCGCGGGCCGGAATCGACGCCGATCAGGCCCTCAGCCGCGGTGCGGCCGGCCTTCTTGTCAGCCTTGGAAATGCCCTTCTTGCGCAGCCAGTCGATGGCCTCTTCCATGTTGCCGTTGGTTTCGTTCAACGCCGCCTTGCAATCCATCATGCCCGCGCCGGTCAAGTCGCGGAGTTCTTTGACCTGTGCAGCCGAAATGCTCATTGTCGCCTCTTTGTTTTAAATGCACCGACGCACCATCGAACCTCGATGATGCGTCTGTTTAGCGTGCCAAAATATGAGAAAGATGAAGGCCGCAACCGGCCTTCGATTGTTAAGCTTCGGGGGCTTCCGATGCCGGAGCCGGATCGAGAGCCGGTTCGACCGGAGCTTCGACCGAAGCGCCGATGTCGACGCCGAGTGCACCCTGCTGGCGGGCGATGCCGTCGATCGCAGCCTTGGCGATCAGGTCGCAATAGAGCTGGATGGCGCGGGCAGCGTCGTCATTGCCGGGGATCGGGAAGTCGATCTTGTCCGGGTCGCAGTTCGAATCGATGATGGCGACGACCGGGATGCCGAGGCGCTTGGCCTCGAGGATTGCGATCGCTTCCTTGTTGGTGTCGATGACGAACATCAGGTCGGGCGTCGAGCCCATGTCCTTGATGCCGCCCAGCGCCTTGTCGAGCTTCTCGCGCTCGCGGTCGAGGTTGAGGCGCTCCTTCTTGGTGAGGCCCTGGGCCTCGCCGGCCAGCATCTCGTCGAGCTTGCGCAGGCGCTGGATCGAGTTCGAGATCGTCTTCCAGTTGGTCAGCATGCCGCCGAGCCAACGTGAATTGACATAGTACTGGGCCGAACGCTGTGCCGCATCGGCGACGATGTCGGACGCCTGGCGCTTGGTGCCGACGAACAGCACGCGGCCGCCCTTGGCGACAGTGTCGGAAACCTGCTTCAGTGCCTGGTGCAGCAAAGGCACCGTCTGCGAGAGGTCGATGATGTGGATGTTGTTACGGGCGCCATAGATGTAGGGCGCCATTTTCGGGTTCCAGCGGTGGGTCTGGTGGCCGAAGTGAATGCCAGCTTCCAAAAGCTGGCGCATGCTGAAATCAGGCAGAGCCATTCTTAGTTCCTTTCCGGTTAGCCTCCACGGACACAGGCATTTTTGGACTTTGTCCTCGAACGCCACCGGAGGTTTCAGCCGGATTTCTCCCGGGCAGACACCAAAGTCCGTGTGTGGAATGAGCGCGCATATAGAGGGGATGCGCGACAAACGCAAGCCGTGTGGCGTTTCACCGCTCAGCGTGCGGCAATCAGCGCTCCTGTGCCGATCATCGCGCTGCCGGCAAACCTGTTCATCAGCCGCATGCGTCTCGGCGTCCTGAACCAGCCCGCAGCCCGCCCGGCAAGTGCAGCATAGATACCCATGGTGAGGATGTTGACGCTGATGACGACCGCGACCACCAGCAGTCCGTCGGCAAGGGTCATGGTGTTGAGGTTCAGGATCAGCGGCATGATCGAAGCATGGAACAGGATCGCCTTCGGATTGCCCAGCGCAATGGATGCGCCGAGGAAGAACGACCGTGACAATCGCGCCTGCGACGCCTGTGGTTCATCCGATTGCGTGGCGGCGGCTCGCCACATCCTGATGCCGAGGAAAACCAGATAGGTAGCGCCCGCGTATTTCAGCAGGAGAAAAACCCATTCGAAAGTCTGGGCCAACGCCACCAGTCCGAGCAACGCCAGGGTGACCAGCACGGCATCGCCGGCGGCGACGCCGACCCCGGCCACGAACGCACGAAGAAACCCGCGCGACACACCATTGGTTATGACCGCGAACATCGCCGGTCCCGGTGTTGCGGCTGCAAGCGTGATCGCGGCGCAATAAGCCAGAAATGCCGTTGGTGTCATCGCCGAGCCTTTCCATTGGGCACCCGCACCCGCCGGAAGATCGCGACGATCTCCTCGCGGCTGCATTCGAAAGCGCCGAGCCGCACCGCACGGTCGCGCTCGAAGCCGGTTATGTCATAGTGCGGCGCCGAAGTCTTGGGCGGCCCCTGATAGGATGAGCGCTTGAGGCCGAGTTGCGCGGCGAAGCGATGCAACTCGTCGGTGTCGTCAGCCATCAGATGGCACCAGCGATGGCCAGCCCAGTTCCAGATCGCCGCGTCGACATAGACTGCCATGAAGCTTGCTGTCTGCCTTTCATTCTTCGCAATCCGCCATTTTTCGCAAGCGAATGACGATCGGCCACATGGCCCGTGTGAATGTCAGTGACGATAGAATGGATTCGGATAGAAAATGAAGCTGCCACCGGCCGTAAGCTCAGCCACCGTGCTGGCGACTGTGGCCTGCATGCGACGGTGCAACTCGGCAACCGCATCGTCGACCGAGCCGGCATGCTCATGCAAGCCAAGTGGATCGGGTACCCGGATGTAGGCGCAGCGCGGTCCGGCCGGCTGCGGAATGAGCCGGTTCATCGTGTCGCGCAATCCGCTCCGGCAATAGTCGTTGCGGATCCGCTTCAGGTGCTCGGCGATCTCCTCCTGCGTGATGCGCGGATTGGCCGAGGCCCACGACCCGACGCGTTGCAGCCTCTGAATCGTGTCGGCGAGCGCGCGGACCTTCTTTTGCTCGTCCGCATCGCCGGTGTTTTCGCGCTGCGAACGACGCGCCAGCCTCAGAAGCTCGGTGGTGTCGGGGACGGCGGTGTCTGGAGAAATGGCCTGGCCAAGCCGACGGCTGAGTTCGGCGACCAAAGCCTTCTGGCGCCCGGCATAGCTCGCGCCCTCTTCGGATGACAGGCTCCACCCGGCTTCGTCGCGGGCCAGCAGCGTCGAATAGATATGGTGGATGCGCTGTG
This sequence comes from Mesorhizobium sp. P5_C1, assembly GCF_054049815.1. NCBI lineage: Bacteria > Pseudomonadati > Pseudomonadota > Alphaproteobacteria > Hyphomicrobiales > Phyllobacteriaceae > Mesorhizobium > Mesorhizobium sp. P5_C1. Next base: position 6,956 of record NZ_JBFULQ010000129.1, read on the forward strand.
GCAGCGTGTCGGTCGCTTGGCGTTCTATTTTCAGGTTTTTCTCGACAAAGGTGCATTCCTTCGCCAGCGCCGCTTCGACATTCCTGGTGAAGACCAGTTTCCAGACGACCGGCGCGATCCAGACCTTGAAATCTGGATCCGTGGCCCGACCTCGCTTGAGCGCCTCAAGCCCCATCTCGACGGCGCCCGGCAGCAACGGCGCCACGATGTTGGCATGCCAGCCGACGCCGCCTTCTGGATGCAGCAGCACGCCATGGCCTTTCAATGCCCAGGCGACGGAGTGTTCCTTGGCTGCCCCGCTGTTGCCGGGAATCTGGGCGATCAGGTTGTTGGCCAGCCAGAATTTCTGCATCAGCCGGCCAAGCCCGTTGACGACGCCATTCGTTGCCCAGGACGCAGCAAGCGGGCTGACCTGCGACACGATCTCCTTGTCGATCATCCAGTCGGTGAAGAACTCGGGATGATTGGGCGTGATGAAGGTTGCCTTCCCCGCTCCRCAACTGGCCCTCAGCCGCTCGAGGTCGGCGTGGGGAAAATCGATATGGCGGACATTGGCGACGCCCCGCAGCCCGGCCAGGCGGTTGAAGGGTAAGATATCACGAAAACCCGGTATCCCCCGCAGCATGACGATCCGGTTGACTGTCGTCATGGCCCTGATCAGCGCCGGATTTGGCCTCGGCGCCACGAAGACATCGATCCTGCTCAAGCTGCTCCCCCCTTTGCGTCTCGACGCTGGAGGAAGTTGGGGAGCAATTACGGCGCGTTCAAGTCGTTTGCCACGACAACGCCGTGTCGTCGTGAGTCAAGTGGCCAGCTGAAGCACTATTTGGTCGGGCAGGTCTTCGCCTGGTCGAACAGCGAAAGATTGACCAGCTTGCCGGTCATCGAGAAGTCGCCATAGTCCATGACGAGGTCGCGGGTGATGCCATTCTCGTGCAGCTTGAAGCTGATCCGGTATTCCGGCACCTCTTCGCCTGTCTTGTCGGTGTCGTCGAAATAGGCGATGTCGACAGGCCAGTATTTGTCGGTGGCGAGCTTCGCCAATGCTGGGGCCTCCGGGTCGGCCTTGTCGGCATCGGTTTTCTTGCCGACGACGACCGTGGTCGTCATAACCTTGTTGGCGTCTTCGGAACCGTCGAAAAGGTTGGTTTCGTAAAAATTCTCGCCCTTTTCGGCTTTGCCAATCAGTTCGACCAGATGCTGAGTCGGAAATTGGGTCATGGCCAGTTCGAGGCTGTTCTTTTCGGGCTTGTCGATATCGACCTTCAACCCCTTGGTCTCTTTCGTGGCGATGCCCTTGACCTCCTTGTCGAGGTTCTGGTCGACGAAGGACTTCGTCACGAATGAAAAGGTCTTGCCTTCGGCGTCCTCGAAAGTGGTCGTCTGCTGGTCGGTCAGCTTCGTGTTCTCGTTGGTGACGATCTGGGTGACGAAACGGAATTTCACCGTATAGCCTTCACAGGCTGAGCCGTTGAACTCATAGACCATGCGGCCGGATATGCCAGTGATGCCGGATTGATCGGATGCCTTGTTGAGGGTGAGATCGTAAACAGCGCGGTGGGCTTGCAGCGCCGGCACGGCGAAAGCAGGGCCTATCGAGAACACCGCCGACAACAGGACGGCATTGAATGCAAGGCGCGTTGCGCGCATGAGGTACTCCGATCGTCGCGGCTGATGGCAGGCCGCATGGAAAGATGGTCCAGCTTAAAAAAAGTCGTGGCGGAAGCGAGGCAAAAATAGCAATTTCGGCCCGGCCAGCGCGGCGTCACCCAAGCAATAGGGAAATACCATGAGTGAAACAATCGAAAAGCGGCTAAGCGATCTGGGCGTGACGCTTCCTGTCGCCGCCGCGCCCGCCGCCAACTATGTGCCCTATTGCAGGACCGGCAACCTCTTGTTCACCGCCGGGCAGTTGCCTCTCAAGGACGGCAAGCTGCAGGCGAGCGGCCTGCTCGGTCGCGACGTCGACACCGCGGCCGGCAAGGACGCGGCAAAATACTGCGCGATCAATATCCTGGCGCAGGCCAAGGCCGCACTCGGCGACCTCGAGAAAATCCGTCGCCTGGTGAAGATCACCGTTTTCGTCGCCTCGACGCCGGATTTTGTCGAACAGCATCTGGTTGCCAACGGTGCCTCCGATTTCCTTGTTGCGGCACTTGGCGAGCGCGGCAAGCATGCCCGCTCCGCTGTCGGCACTGCCTCGCTGCCACTTAATGCCGCAGTGGAAATCGAAGCGGTCTTCGAAGTCGAGTGAGCCAGGAGACGACCATGACCGACCTATCCTGGCTGACCGCCCGGCCTGTCGCCCATCGCGGTTTCCACGACATGAACAAGACGCGATGGGAAAACACGCTTTCTGCCTTCGCCGCGGCGGCCGAGCGCGGCTACGCCATCGAATGCGACGTGCACCTGTCGCTGGACGGCGTTCCCGTCATCATTCATGACGACGATCTGCTGAGGCTGACCGGTCAGGACGGTTTCGTCTGGCAGCGTACCGCGGCGGAGCTCACGGCGCTCAAGGTCGGCGGCACGTCGGATCATGTACCGACGCTGCAGGAAGCGCTCGACCTGGTCGATGGCCGGGTGCCGATGGTCGTTGAGCTGAAAGGCATCCCGGGCCGCGACGAGGGTCTCGTGGCGATCGTCGGCAAGATGCTCAAGCGCTACAAGGGCAAGTCGGCTATCATGTCGTTCGACCACTGGCTGATCCGCGATTTTCCGAAACACGCGCCGGGCATTCCGGCCGGACTGACCGCCTACGGCAAGGACGTCAAGCTGATCGAGGCGCATTTCGCCATGCTGGCGCATGAGATCGCCTTCACCTCCTATGCCGCCGGCGACCTGCCCAACCGGTTCGTCAGCTTCGTCCGTGAAAAACTGAAAATGCCGGTCATCACCTGGACGGTGCATGACCAGCCGGCGGTCGACCTGACCTATAGATATGCCGACCAGATGACGTTCGAGGGATTCGAACCCGACCTGGTCAAAGTCGCCTGAAGTCGGTGTCTGAAACGTGACTTGTACCCGGCCGGACGGAGCTTAAGTAAGCCCCATGGATCAAGGCGACGATGGCGATGACCAGACGGCGAATGCGGACTATTTGATCCGCATCGCCGCTGGCATCGGCGCTTTCACCCCGGATGAGTGGAACAGCCTCAGCGGAACCACGAGTGGCGACGCAGAAAACGGCTACAACCCGCTTGTTTCATTCGCTTTTCTGAGCGCGCTTGAAGACTCAGGCTGCGCCGTGCGGCGCACCGGCTGGCAAGGTCATCATTTGCGATTGGAGACCGCGCAGGGTAAGCTGCTCGGGGCGGTCCCGTGCTATCTCAAATCGCACAGCCAGGGCGAATATGTGTTCGATCATGGCTGGTCGGATGCCTTCGAACGCGCCGGCGGCCGCTACTATCCAAAACTGCAATGCGCGGTGCCGTTCACACCGGTCACCGGCCCTCGCCTGCTGGTCACCAAGGGCGAGGATGTCGGCGCCGTCAAGGCCGGACTGGCGGCGGGCCTGAAGGCGGTCACGCAAAAACTGGGCGTCTCTTCCGCTCATGTCACCTTCGCCCAGGAAAGCGACGTGGAGGTGCTGGAAGCGGCAGGGTTCCTGCATCGCACCGACCAGCAGTTCCATTTCTTCAACGAAGGCTTTTCAACCTATGACGACTTCCTCGCCACCCTTGCCTCGCGCAAGCGCAAGGCGATGAAGAAGGAGAGGCGCGAGGCGCTGGCCAACGGCATCTCGATCGACTGGCTGACCGGCAAGGATCTCACCGAAAAGGCCTGGGACGACTTCTTCGCCTTCTACATGGACACCGGTAGCCGCAAATGGGGCCGGCCCTATCTCAGCCGCCAGTTTTTCTCGCTGATCGGCGAACGCATGGCCGACGACATCCTGCTGGTGATGGCCAAACGCAACGGGCGCTACATTGCCGGCGCCATCAATTTCATCGGCTCCGACGCACTCTACGGCCGTAACTGGGGCTGCATCGAGGACCATCCCTTCCTGCATTTCGAGGTCTGCTACCATCAGGCGATCGACTTCGCCATCGAGCGCAAGCTCAGGGTTGTCGAGGCCGGCGCTCAAGGAGAGCACAAGCTGGCGCGCGGCTACCGCCCGGTGACCATGCATTCAGCGCACTACATCGCGCACCCCGGCCTGCGCAACGCCGTTGCCGACTATCTCAGGCGCGAACGGCATGAGGTGGAGCGGATGAGCGAATATCTGGAAGAGCACACCCCATTCCGCAGGGATCTCGAGGAGTAGCGACCGGCCTGCCCCGATCGGCGGGGCGACTTTACCCGATCGTCTTGCCGACTTTCGACGGCTTCGCTACACAAAAAGGCACAATCCGGAGCGTTCGCCATGGCTGAGGCCGCCTATGACACCGACAACATCTTCGCAAAGATCCTGCGCGGTGAAATTCCCTCGCACCGCGTCTACGAGGACGAAGCGATCGTCGCCTTCATGGATGTGATGCCGCAGGGGCCGGGCCATACGCTGGTGGTGCCGAAGGCGCCGTCGCGCAACCTGCTCGACGCCGATCCGTCAACGTTCGGACCGCTTTTCACGGTCGTCCAGAAAGTGGCGCGGGCCGTCAAACAAGGGTTTGGCGCCGACGGCGTCACCGTCATGCAGTTCAATGAGCCAGCCTCGGGGCAGACCGTCTATCATCTGCATGTGCATGTCATCCCACGCTTCGACGGCATTCCCCTGAAGCCGCACACGGGCGGGATGGAGAAGCCGGAAGTGCTGGCTGAGAGCGCCGAAAAGATACGAGCGGCGCTGCGAAGCTGACGCCGCACCTCACTTTGCGACGAAGCAATTTTACCTGGCGGTGGTTTGAGCCAGTTGCTCGATCGCGCTCGGCCCAACGATCCCTTGCTCCAGCCGCCGGCGGATCGCATCGGCACATTGCGTGGGGCTCAGCAAGGAGGTGTCGACGTCCAGGTCGTACACGCCTGGCCGGTGCACCTCCTCCTGCCACAGACGCACGGGTATCGGCACGGGATCGCCGGGCGAGCCGGTCACATATCCCCGTGCCGCCTCACTGGCGGCGCGTCGTTGCATGATGATTGCAATCGGGCAGCGGACGCCGACGAACAGCACCGGCAGGCCAGCGAGACGGCGCGCGCAATCGGCGAGGCAATCGAGGGGTTTTGAATAGGCATCATGGTGGCCGACATCCGCCACGACGTTCAGCCCCAGCCGGCTATGGGCGGCGATCGATTCGTAAAGCGCGGCGTAGAAATCGGGCACCAGGCCTTCAAGGTCCGGACGCTCGCCGCCCGGCCGCAAGCCTATTCCAGGCCGATAGCGTGGTGGCGTGGCCTGTTCGTAAACGTCGACGCCGAGATTGATCCAGACACCATCAAGATTCTCCTGGACGGCCTGGACGATGCTTGATTTTCCCGATCGCGGCGCACCGTTCAGGATGACGATCTGCCCGGCCATGCGTCCCTCATTGCTCCAATGAAAAAAGCCCCGTCTCCGGGGCTTTTTCGACTTTCGCTAATGCATGTCGCCCAAAAGTGGCCCCGGTTTTGGGGCAGCGACATGCACAAAAAAGAAACTTAAAGCGCGTCGCCCGAATCCGTTTCGATGCGACGCGCTTTAAGGTCAGTTCTTTCTGGGCAATTGCGGCACGAGGCTGCGTTTGCCGCCGTCCTTGCCCTTGGCTTCGGGCTTCGGCGCCACCAGCTTCTTGGCCGCAGGCTTTTTCGCCACGGCCTTTGTGGGCTTCGGCGTTTCTTCCGGCTCTTCCTTCTTCGGCTTCACAGGCGCCTCGTCGGCGAGCGACTCGAGCTTCAAGCCGGTCTCGCCGGTTTCCTTCTTCTCGACTGTGACGCGCACCGTGCCGCCCTTCTTGAGCTTGCCGAACAGCACCTCGTCGGCCAACGGCTTCTTGATGTGCTCCTGGATGACACGGCCGAGCGGCCGAGCGCCCATGCGCTCGTCATAACCCTTGTCGGCGAG
>NZ_JBFULQ010000130.1:0-12908 GCF_054049815.1 Mesorhizobium sp. P5_C1
GCTCTGACAAGCTCCAGATAGACCTTCTCATGCAAGGGGACGGTGTCGACGGCGGTCAACCCGAATTGTGTTTTGTCGGCCATTGGCGGGGGGCGCTACTTCATTCGTTCTGAAATTGACCCTGACGACATCAGCCGCAGATAGTCTTGGTTGGCCGAACGCGGCGAGAACGCCGAAGTCAGCGACTTCTCAGCCGGCATGATAGACGCACCGATCGCAGCGCCGCAAGCCGTGTCGGCACAGCCGGGGCCTTGGCTGCCGGCGTCCATGCCACGGTGTGCAAAACCATCATCACAAAACTTGACCTTGCTTGCACTTGCACCTCTGGCCGCTCTCTGGCTTTTTGAGGTACCCATCCGAACGGACTGATTCGCGTCATGCCGCTCGATTGCAATCTCCCCAGGCAGTCTGCGGATGGGTCGTGAAGCGCGCGCAATTGGCGAAGGAGAAACAGGCATGGCCGAGTGCAAGAAGCCCGAAATCTCCGAAATGAGACCCAAGATCACCGTTATCGGCGTCGGCGGTGGCGGCGGCAACGCCGTCAACAACATGATCGCGGAGCAGCTTCAGGGGACCGAATTCATCGCCGCCAACACCGACGCGCAGGCGCTGACCATGTCGAAGGCAACGCGGCTGATCCAGCTTGGCGCGCATGTCACCGAAGGGTTGGGCGCCGGATCGCTTCCCGAGATCGGCCGCGCCGCGGCCGAGGAATCGCTCGACGAGATCATGGATCATCTGGCCGGCACGCATATGTGTTTCGTCACCGCCGGGATGGGCGGCGGCACGGGAACCGGCGCTGCTCCGATCATTGCCCAGGCGGCGCGCAAGGCCGGCATCCTGACGGTGGGCGTCGTCACCAAGCCTTTCGCTTTCGAGGGCAGGCGCCGCATGCAGATGGCCGAAGAGGGCATCGAGCGGCTGCGCGAAAGCGCCGACACGGTGATCGTCATCCCGAACCAGAACCTGTTCCGGATCGCCGATGCCAAGACCACCTTCGCCGATGCGTTCGTCATTGCCGACCGCGTGCTTTATTCCGGCGTCAGCTGCATCACCGATCTCATCGTCAAGGAAGGCCTGATCAATCTCGACTTCGCCGATGTCAAATCGGTGATGCGCGACATGGGCCGCGCCATGATGGGAACCGGCGAGGCCTCCGGCGACGGCCGGGCGATGAAGGCGGCGGAAGCCGCGATCGCCAACCCATTGCTGGACGAAGTGTCGATGAAGGGCGCCAAGGGTGTCCTGGTCTCGATATCGGGCGGTAGGGACATGACCCTGTTCGAGGTCGACGAGGCCGCTACCCGCATCCGCGAAGAGGTCTATGAGGACGCCGACATCATCGTCGGCGCCATCTTCGACAAGAGCATGGAAGGCCGCTTCAGGGTTTCTGTGGTGGCGACCGGGCTCGATCGCGCCTTTGGGGCAGAGGACGCCGATGCCGGCATCGCCCGGGGCCATGTCGGCCAGCCGCCGGCGCGGACGCTTCAGTAGCCATCTCTGCGCACTTCCTGGCAAAGGGTGCCTGACAACGCTGTGGCCTGCGTACCGGCTTTGCTCAGCGCACTTGCGGCCCGCTGTATCGGTCTCTATCCCTCTGCTGCTACAAGAATCCTTCACAGACGGCCATCTATACTGGCAACCGGCATTCGTTCGAGCGACGAGAGGCGCGGCTTGGAATTTGACTTGAAAACCATCGAGGCGCTCGCGCCCGACCAGGCGTCGTTGAGCGCCGCTTCCAAGTTGACCAAGCAATCGAACTGGCCCCGGCTCGAAAAGAACGAAGAGCTGGCTCTCATCTGGGGGGAATGCCAGGGTTCCGGCTCCAATCCCTACCGTGTGGTCGTCGACACCGGCGACCATGGTTACAAATGCACCTGCCCGTCGCGGAAATTTCCCTGCAAGCACACTTTGGCGCTGATGTGGATCGCCGCCACCACGCCGGCCAGCTTTGCCGCGGCCGGCTCGACGCCGGAATGGGTCAACGATTGGCTGAGCCGCCGCAGGAAGACCACGTCGCAACCTGTGGAACCGACACAAGGTGTGGGAGGCAAGAGCATCGGCGAAGCCGCGCGCGACGAAAGCTCTGTCGTCGAGGACGCGGCCGCGGTTGAGCGCCGCGAGGCAGCGCAGCGCAAGCGGGCTGAAGACACGCGATCCGCCGTGTCGGCAGGACTGGATGAACTCGATCAATGGATCGCCGACCAGTTGCGGCTTGGCCTTGCCGGCTTTGTCGACAACAGCAGCGATCGTTGCCGCCGGATTGCCGCGCGGTTGGTCGACATGAAGGCGACGGCACTTGCCGGCCGCATCGACGAGATACCGTCACGGCTGATGGCAGTGCGCAGCGAGGAACGGCCGGATATGGCGATCCGCGAACTTGGCCAGCTCGTTCTGCTGGCCAAAGCCTGGCAATCGGCACCCGACGACCCGGAATTGAAGCGGCTGGTATCGACCTCCGAAAGTCGCGAACAGGTGCTGGCCAATCCCGATGCGACCCAGATCGAAAGCATCTGGGAAGTGCTTGGCGAGAAGATCGAGTCACGCCGTGACGGTCTTGTCAGCCATTCGACCTGGCTGCTCGACCTCAACAGCACCACCCCGCAATTCGCCCTGCTGCTCGACTTTTTTCCGGCTTCCGCCGGTCGCCGATCCCACGCCTTCACATCTGGCGACCGTTTCGAGGCCAGGTTGGTCTTTTATCCTGCGCGGCAGCCGCTGCGCGCATTGGTGGCGGACCGCAAGGGAGACATGGCCTCCGGTGATTGGCCGGCCTTCAGCTTTGGCGTATCCGATCCGCTCGCGGACCATGGTGCTCGCCAGGACACTGCGCCTTGGACTACCGATTCTCCTGTCATGCTGCCGCCTGGAGCGATCCTGCTGGACGATCGGGGTGCGGCCTGGTGGCAGGCCGCCGGCGATCCGCACGGCATCGCCTTGCCGATCGCCGACACTGTCAATCCAACGCTGCTTGGGCTGGACCTCAAGGCAACGGCCGCACTTTGGAACGGCAGCCGGCTTGAGTTGCTGGCGGCACAAAGCGGCTTCGGGAGGCTTGATCTGTCATGAACGAGATCGAGCTGACCGGGCTCGCGGCCATGCGCGATTGCTGGATCACCGGCGGAACCGCGTTCGACCTGGCTCCGGATTCTTGGAAGGCGATCGCCGCCAACGCAAATCCCGACGAGCGCGAGCGCCGGCTACTGGCGATCGCTGCGAAGGCCCTCGACATTGCCTTGCGGCCGGCCGCGCCGAAGATGCTGAAACAACGCCCGCCACTGCCTGAACTTGCCATGCCGATGCTGCCGGAGCGCCAGCGGCCGCTTTTGCGAGCGGCGCTGAAGCATGCAGCTGACGCGAGGTTCAAGACACGCGTGGCGACGCTCGTCGCCAGCCGGGGTTTTGTTCTGCACCCAATGGATTGGATGCCCGCGGCGTCGTATCGGGAGGTTCCGGGTGTTTATGCCCCCTGGGTCGACTGGCAGGCAGGTGTGGATGGCGAAAAACAATCCCGCAGGGAGCAACTGACCGCGCAAACCTGGGACGATTTTTATCCTGCTGCGCGCCGTACCGCACTGACCGATATGCGCCGCACCGCTCCGGCTTTGGCCAGGCAACTGATCGAGGCCAAGGGATCAAATGAGCCGGCGGAAGTCAGGTCCTCACTCATCGAACTCATGGGCGTCGGTTTGAGCACCGACGATACGCCGTTCCTGAAGAGCCTCTTCGCCGATCGCTCCGGCAGGGTGCGCGAAGTGGCTGGCCGGCTGCTGGCAAGATTGGGAGAGCAAGGCAACCCAGGCGATGGCGGGCCGGAAGATCTGGCGGCCGAGCTCGCCGCCTTCATCTCGGAAGGYAAATCCGGCTTTTTCCGCCGCCGCACCAACTACGCACCGGCAAAGCTCAAGTCGCCCAGTCAAGAAAGCCGTCGCGTCGATTTGTTTGCGACCTGCTACCTGGGAGATCTCGCTGCCCGCTTCGGCGTCACCGAGTCCGATTTCGTCGGGGCATGGCAATTCGGCGTCGACGACAAGGCGGATCTCTTTTTCGTTCGAATGGTCTCGGTGTCCGGCGGCGAGGCGGCGGTGGCGCATTTGGCGGACGCACTTGTCGCCGAAGGCGGCAAGTCGGCGCTTCTCGTCCTCCATCTCATGGCGCGCCTGGACAGCGGCAGGAAGCGCGTCTTGATCAGACAAATCCTGAAAKACACGTACGATCTTCACGCGCTCACCCAGGTCGAAGGCGTCGAAGCAGGCTGGCTGGAATGGGACGACCTGACAAATGGCCAGACGCTCCCGGCATTGCGTTCCGCTGTTGCGGGAAACGACGAGCCGGTGAAGCGCAGCGCCGACCAGACACTGGAAAATTTGGGCTTTCTGGCGACAGCGGCGACGGCAGAAAAATTGATCGGGGATGTCGTTGCGGCCGGCATGGCGCCGGCGGCGCCATCGCTCGGTCTCCTGCGCCTCAATGCGGCACTGGACGGGCCTGGAATCGACACATGATCACTCGGGAGCAGCAAATGAACGCAGTCATCCGTCTTCCGGTCGAGCAGGCCTACGCCGCCGAGTTGCAGGCCCTCTCGCGCAATGACGACCGGCAAAAGCCCGCCGGATGGAGCCTTTCGCCCAAGGCGGTTCTCACCTATCTGCTCGGCGGAAAGGCCGACGACGGGACGCTGATAACGCCAAAATATGTCGGCCGCCGCCGGCTGATGGAGACCGCCGTGGCGACGCTCGCCACCGACCGGGCGCTGTTGCTGCTCGGCGTGCCGGGCACAGCCAAATCCTGGGTGTCGGAGCATCTCGCCGCCGCCATCATGGGCGACTCGACATTGATCGTGCAATGCACGGCCGGCACCGACGAGAACCAGATCCGCTATGGCTGGAACTACGCGCAGCTTCTGGCCAAGGGCCCGAGCCATGAGGCGCTGGTGCCGACGCCGCTTTACCGAGCCATGCAGGACGGCAAGCTCTGCCGCCTCGAGGAACTGACGCGCATGGGCTCTGACGTGCAGGACACGCTGATCACCGTGCTGTCCGAAAAGATGATGCCGATCCCGGAACTCAACACGTCGATCTACGCGCAGCGCGGTTTCAACATCATCGCCACGGCGAACAACCGTGACAAGGGCGTCAACGAGCTGTCATCGGCATTGAAGCGCCGCTTCAATGTCGTCGTGCTGCCGTTGCCCGAGGATATGGCGGAAGAAGTGGCGATAGTCTCGAAGCGGGTCGGCGAGATGGCCGGCGGCCTCGACCTGCCGGTGCCGAAGAATGTCGGCGAGGAGATCGCCCGCGTCCTGACCATCTTCCGCGAATTGCGCTCCGGTGCCACCGCCGATGGCAAGGTGACGTTGAAGACACCGTCCGGTTCGCTGTCCACGGCGGAGGCCATCGCCACCATGGTTGGCGGCCTCAGCCAGGCGGCCTGGTTCGACAGCGGCAAGCTCGGCGCCGAAGGCCTGGCTGCGAGCCTGGTCGGCGCGATCGTGAAGGATCCGGTGCAGGACAAGCTGGTGCTGGAAGAATATCTGGAAACAGTGCTCAAGAAGCGGCCGGACTATGCCGGCTACTACGCGGCCTTGAACGCGGCGATCTGACGCCATGGCGTTGAGCGACGTTTCCTATTTCGGCATACGCCATCACGGGCCCGGCTCCGCCGACAGCCTGGTGCAGGCGTTGCAGGACTTGAAACCGGTCGCCGTGCTAATCGAAGGGCCGGCCGATGCCTCCGCGCTGCTGCCGCTGCTTGCCCGGCCCGAAATGCAGCCGCCGGTGGCGCTGCTCTGCTATCCGGAAGACGATCCGGCCTCGACCAGCTTCTGGCCCTTCGCCGAGTTCTCGCCGGAATACCAGGCGGCCCTGTGGGCTGTCGCCAACAACGCGGCCTTGCGGTTCATCGACCTGCCGTCATCGGCCCGGGTTGCGGCGGTTGATGATGCTGAGGATGCCGATGCCGATGAAGCGGAACCCGGCGCCGACAACGAGACGGCTCAGCATTTGCGTGACCCGATCGGCACACTGGCGCAAGCCGCCGGCTATGAAGATGGCGAGAGCTGGTGGTCCGATATCATCGAGCAGAACCCGCAGCCAGGTCCCATCTTTGCCGCGATTTCCGATGCCATGACGACGCTACGCGACGGCGAGGGCCCGCTAGCCGAATTCGAGGCCAGGCGTGAAGCGCATATGCGGCTTGAAATCACCGCCGCGCGCAAGGAATTCGAGGGGCCGATCGCAGTCGTTTGCGGCGCCTGGCATGTGCCTGCCTTGCAAGTGACGCGACCGCAGAAAGAGGACCAGGCCCTTCTCAAGGGGCTCGCCCGGCGCAAGAGCACGATGACCTGGGCGCCATGGACGGGGCCACGCCTGGCCCTGGGCTTCGGCTATGGCGCTGGTGTCGTCGCGCCCGGCTGGTGCAAGCATCTGTGGCGCACGCGCGGCCGCCACGACGCGGCAACCTTGTGGCTCGCAATGATCGCGGCGGTGCTGAGAGGCAAGGGACATATGGTCTCGACCGCTTCGCTGATCGAAGCCGAACGGCTGGCGCGTGCGCTGGCCGCGATCCGTGAGCGGCCAAAGCCTGGTTTCGAGGAATTGCGCGATGCCGCGATCGCCGCCCTGTTCAACGGCGAAGCGCTGCTTTGGGCGCTGGTCGAAGCCGAGCTGCTGCTGGGCGCCGATGTCGGTGAAATTCCGCCCGACACGCCAATGGCGCCGCTGATCGAGGATCTGCAGCGCAACCAGAAGGCGGCGCGGCTGAAGCCTGAGGCGCTCGAGCGCGAACTCTCGATCGATTTGCGCAGCGAAAGCGGGCTGTTTCGTTCGACATTGCTGCACCGGCTGAACGTGCTTGGCGTGCATTGGGGCAAGTTGACCGACAGCGGACGCAGCCGCGGCACGTTCCGCGAGCGATGGACGCTCTCGTGGGAGCCGGAATATGCCGTTCGCCTGGTCGAGAACCTGATCTATGGGCCGACAATCGAGAAGGCCGCCAATGGCCGGCTGATCCAGATGATCGGCGCGTCGACCTCTCTCGACGCGCTGGCGGGACTGGTTCAGGGCGCCATCACGGCAAACCTGTCCGAGGCGTCGACCGCCGGTCTCGTGGCATTGGAGGAACGCGCGGCGCACAGCAGCGAGTGCCTGGAAATTCTGGCATCGGTGCCGCCGCTCGCCGGCATCATCCGCTATGGCGAGGCGCGCAAGACGGAAACGGCCCGCCTGTCCGGTCTGCTGGAACGGCTGATCATCGAAGGCGGGATAGCACTCGCCTATGCCGCCCGCGACCTCGATGACCAGGCTTCGACGACGCTGGTTGGCGCGATGCGCAAGGCCGACGAAGCGATCAGGCTGGTCGAACCTGGGGAAGACGTGCTGGATGCCTGGCGCAACGGACTGGCTGCGGTGCTCGATGGATCGCGATCGACGGCGCTGGTGGCAGGCTGCGCCGCGCATCTGCTCTACGAAGCCGGCCATCTGTCCGCCGACGCCGCGGCGGGCCTGATCGCACGGCGCCTGTCGCCGGGAACGCCGGTCATGGAGGCCGCAGGGTTCTTCGAAGGCTTCTTCAGCACCGCCAGTCAACGGCTCATCTATGACGAGGCCCTGCGCGGAGCGGTCGATGCCTGGCTCCAATCCCTCGACGAAGATGCCTTCATTGCGCATCTGCCGCTGCTGCGCCGGGTCTTCTCGCATCTGGACTCGATGGAGCGGCGGCGGCTGATCGAAGCGGTGCTCGGCCGCGCCGCACGCCTGCCTGCCGGACTGACACCGACGCCGGATGGCGACTTGGCCTGGCGCCGGCACCTGGAACGGCTTGGACCCTTGCTGACGAGCGGTGACGGCAATGGATGACGCGGCCGAAATGAACGAACCCGCCAGCGATGACGGACGCGAGCGCCGCTGGCGCCTGGCGATCGGCGCCGATGACGAGAAGTCGACTTCGCTTTCCGACACGGACAAGCGGCTTTCTGCGGCGCTCGATGCGCTCTATGGCGATGGCGCCGGCGAAGCGGCTGCCGATCCGCGCAAGCGCCGCGGCGGGCTCGGCCGTTCGGCGCCGCGGGTGGCACAGTGGATGGGCGATATCAGGTCGTTCTTTCCCGCGCAGGTCGTGCAGATCGTCCAGAAGGATGCCTTCGAACGCCTCAACCTGAAGCAGATGCTGATGGAGCCCGAGTTCCTCAAGGCGATCGAGGCGGACGTCAATCTCGTTGCCGACCTGATTTCGCTGCGCTCGGTCATGCCGGCCAAGACCAAGGACATCGCGCGTACGATCATCGCCGATATCGTCGCCAAGCTGATGCAGCGGTTGGAGCAGAAGACGGCCGAGGCGATACGCGGCGCGGTCGACCGATCGCAGCGCACCAATCGGCCACGCCAGCGCGACATCGACTGGCCGCGGACCATCTCGGCCAACCTTCGCCACTACCAGCCCGAGCATAAAACCATCGTGCCGGAGAAGCTGGTCGGCTTCATGCGCAAACAGCGAAGGCTGGTCGACCTGGACGAGGTTGTGCTGTGCGTCGACCAATCCGGCTCGATGGCAAGCTCGGTGATCTACGCCTCGATTTTTGCCGCGGTGATGGCCTCGTTACCCGTCGTGCGGACCAAGCTCGTCTGCTTCGACACGGCCATCGTCGATCTCACCGAGGAACTCAGCGATCCCGTCGAAGTCCTGTTCGGCGTGCAGCTTGGCGGCGGCACCGACATCAACCAGGCCGTCGCCTATTGCGCGGAGCGCATCGAACGGCCGACCAAGTCGCACATGGTGCTGATCACCGACCTTTATGAGGGCGGCAACGGCCAGGAATTGCTGCAGCGGCTGGCAGCACTTGTTCGATCCGGCGTCAATGTCGTGGTGCTGCTGGCGCTGACCGACCAGGGCAGGCCCGGTTACGACCCCAAGATGGCAGGCTCCGTTGCCGCGCTCGGCATCCCGGTCTTTGCCTGCACGCCGGATCTGTTTCCAGACCTGATGGCGGCGGCATTGCGCCGCGAGGATATCGGCGCATGGGCGGCCGGCGCCGACATCAAGCTTGTCCGCGCCGAGGCAGAGACGCCGGAATGAAGCACAACACAACAGCCACCAGAGCCGCCAGCATKTGCTTGGCGGCTCTGGATGGTTGATCGAGCTCAGCCGAATTTCGGGTCGAGACTGCCCGACTTGTAGCGCTTGGCCATTTCGGCCACCGGCAGCGGCTTGATCTTCTGCGCATTGCCGGCGGTGCCGAACTGTTCGAAGCGCTCCTTGCAGAGCTTCCGCATCGCCGCCATGGCCGGCGTCAGGTACTTGCGCGGATCGAACTCGCTCGGATTCTCGGTCAGCACCTTGCGGATCGCGCCGGTCAGCGCCATGCGGTTGTCGGTGTCGATGTTGATCTTGCGCACGCCGTGCTTGATGCCGCGCTGGATCTCCTCGACCGGCACGCCCCAGGTCGGCTTCATCTGGCCGCCATATTTGTTGATGATCTCCTGCAGATCCTCGGGCACCGACGACGAGCCGTGCATGACCAGATGCATGTTGGGCAGCCTGCGGTGGATCTCCTCGATGACGTTCATGGCCAGCACCGCGCCGTCCGGCTTGCGCGAGAATTTGTAGGCGCCATGGCTGGTGCCCATGGCAACCGCCAGCGCATCGACATGGGTGTGTTTGACGAACTCCACCGCCTGTTCCGGGTCGGTCAGAAGCTGGTCGTGGCTGATCTCGCCTTCGACGCCGTGGCCGTCTTCCTGCTCGCCCCCACCGCTCTCCAGTGAGCCAAGCACTCCGATCTCGCCTTCGACGGAAACACCGCCCCAATGCGCCATGTCGACGACGCGCCKGGTGATGCCGGAATTGTAGGCATAGTCGGCCGGCGTCTTGCCGTCCTCCTTCAGCGATCCGTCCATCATCACGGAGGTGAAGCCGTACTGGATCGCGGTGACGCAGGTGGCTTCGTTGTTGCCGTGGTCGAGATGCATGCAGAYCGGGATGTCGGGGTGGATTTCGACCAGCGCGTCGATCAGCTTGGCCAGCACGACGTCATTGGCGTAGGCGCGAGCACCACGGCTCGCCTGCAGGATGACCGGCGACTTGGTCTCCTCGGCGGCCTCCATGATGGCGAGGCCCTGTTCCATATTGTTCATGTTGAAAGCGGGCACGCCGTAGCCGTATTCGGCTGCGTGGTCGAGCAATTGTCTCAGTGTTATGCGAGCCACCCAATAGTCTCCCGTATCTGGTTTCAAGCGCAACGTCGCGGGCCGGCCGGTCGCCGGTCGGCCCCTGATGCTTCTGGCCGGATTTCAGGCCAACCGCAACCTTCTGCGGTCCTGTCGGTCGCAATTCTTGTTGCAGGGCTGAAATCCGGGCGTTTTGGCGATCTCAGGCCGCGATCAATTCCCGCGCCGCCAGGATCTGCACGCAGGCATTGGCCGCCTCCTTGCCCTTGACGGTGAAGTGCTCGAAGAAGAAGCGGTGATGCTCGGCGCTGTCGTGGTAGTTGTGCGGGGTGAGCACCGCCGACAGCACCGGCACGCCGGTCGACAGCTGCACATTCATCATGCCGTCGATGACGGCGCTGGCGACGAACTCGTGCCGGTAGATGCCGCCATTGACGACGAAGGCCGTGCCGAGGATCGCGGCATAGCGGCCGGTCCCAGCCAGGGTCTTGGCGTGCAGCGGAATTTCGTAGGCGCCGGGCACGTCGAAGACATCGACCGCGAAGCGCTCGCCGCCGATGTCAGCCAGTTCCGCTTCGAAGGCCTGCACGCACTGGTCGACGATGTCGGCATGCCAGCGCGCGCGAATAACGGCGATGCGGGTCGTTTCATAGTCTTTGTGGGAATGCTGATTCATGGGTCCATCCTTCCGTTTCGAACCAGAATCAGGACGCACGATACGAAATCCGGCCCGCCGAGACGGTCCGTGTTCCGTTCGTTCTCTTCCATCCGGACTCTAACCGTCGGCTCCGGAATCACACCGGATCTGCTGACCTCTCCACTAGAGCGCCACGCGTCCTCTTGGACGCGTAAGGGACGCTCTAGCACTTAAGAATCCACGCATTGAGCGTGGACCGGAAAGCGCTCGCGGGCTTGGGCCGAAACCCTTACCGCCGGTGGGGACTTTCACCCCGCCCTGAGAACATTAACGCCGTTTGTATGAAAGGGCAGGGCGCCGCTGTCAATCGTGTGAAAGACGGATGGCCAATACAGTCTGTCAACTGGAGCAAATTCCAGGAAAAGTGTGAAGCGGTTTTCCCGGGAAAAGCGCATAGCGTTTTCCCTTGGGAATTGCGTCAAAAACGGAAGAGATAGAGCGGTTCGGCGTTTCCGCGAAACGATGAACCGCTTTATCGCGTGCGCCACGCCGCCGCCGAAGCGGCAACCAGCATGAGCAATGCCGCAACCGTCGCGCAGGTGGCGAAACCGAAGCTGGAATAGAGCGGGCCGAAGCCGGTGGTGCCGACAAACACCGCCAGATAGGTCACCGCGCTGTTCAAGCCCATGATCGTGCCGCGCCGCGAAGGATCGAGCGCCGACAGGCGCATCACCAGGACGTTAAGTCCAAAATGATTGGCAAGCCCCCAGACCGCCACCATGGCGATGGTCAGGCCGAAACTGCCACACGTCGCGGCCATGGCGACATAGACGACGGCGACAAGAAGATAGGCAAATGGCATGACGCGACGGGCGCCCAGGCGATCGATGACGCCGTCGAGGAGAGCAGCCGTGCCGAAGCCGATGCCATAGGCAAGTGCTGCCCATCCGTTGGCGCTGACCGGTCTCCCCAATCCGCTGTGCAGGTGATCACCGAGATAGCCATAGACGCCGTAGAAGGCTGTCATGAAGGCGGCACAGGCGATGAGCAGCGGCACGATGCCGGGAATGCCGAGCGCCTCCAGCGGCGTCGGCGCCGGGCCGCTTTTCCTGGCGTCGCTCAGTGACGACACTGTAAGACCGGCCAAGGCAAGCGTTGCCAGCAGCGCGACCGCGGCGAAAACGGCGCGCCAATGCACGAGATCGGCAAGCACGGCCGACAGCGAAACGCCGGCGACCATGCTCAGCGTCCATCCGGTCAGCACGACGCCGATCGTGCCGCTTTCCCGGCCAGGCGGCGCGATGGCCGCGGAACTGGCATAGATCGCCGGCATGGCGATACCGGCAGCAATGCCGGCGAGCAATTGTGCCGCGACCAGCATCATCACCGTCGGTGCAGCCGCGCTGGCGACGAGCGCTATCGCCAGCAAAAGCAATGCGCCCTGCAACATCCGGCGGGCGCCAACCCGGTCGATGTAGCGTGCCAGGAACAGGGCGCTTGCGGAGGTGCCGAGGCCGAACACGGCAGCCGCGATCATGACCACCGGTACGCTGGTCGCAAACGACGCGGCCACGGCCGGTGCGATCGGGCCCAGCACAAGCGAATTCGAGCCGATCACGGCGATGCATCCGGTCAAAAGATAAGCGAGCGCCGGGATGGGCGCCCGGGCGTTCGCGGCCAATGGTGCAACTTGATCAGCGTTCGACATATGACCATAATGACCGCATTAAATTCTGCGGCAACCGGAGAGTTCAGCATGGACGAAGAAACAGATGGCATTCCGCAGAACAGGTCTGCCGCCCGTGAGCTCGACTCAATTGACCGAAAAATATTAGGTGTCCTGGTCGATGACGCGACGGTCAGTTATGCCGAGCTCGGTGATCGCGTGGGGCTTTCACCGCCGGCGGCGCACGAACGCGTCAAGCGGCTGCGGCGCAGCGGCGCCATCCGCAACACCGCGGCAATCATCGATCCCCACGCGGTGCGCAAGCCGCTGCTGGCTTTCGTCCACATCGACACCAAGGGCTGGGGAAAGACACCGGAACTGATGGCGGTTTCACAGTATCCGGAAGTCGAGGAAATCCACACCGTCGCCGGTGACACCTGCA
>NZ_JBFULQ010000131.1:0-12857 GCF_054049815.1 Mesorhizobium sp. P5_C1
CAGGAATTCGCCGATGCGCTGAAGCAGCTGCAGCAGGGCCAGGGCCAGCTGAAAAGCGACCTCGAGCAGCTGAAGAAGGGGCTCGAAGGCATGGGCATGGAGCCCAACGAGGGATTTGGCGAGGCCGGCAAATCCATGGGCAATGCCGAACAGGCGCTCGGCGAAGGCGACGGCGATCAGGCGGTCGGCCACCAGGGCCGGGCGCTGGAAGCGCTGCGCAAGGGCGCCAAGGACATGATGAAGCAGATGCAGGCCATGCAGGGCGATCAGGGCGGCAGCGAGGAAGGTGGCCGCCAGCAGAACGCCGACCGTGACCCGCTGGGCCGTCCGCGCGCCAGCCAGGGCCCTGATTTCGGCGATTCGGTGAAAGTGCCCGACGAGATCGACGTGCAGCGCGCCCGCCAGATTCTGGAAGCGATCCGCAAGCGGCTCGGCAATGCGCTCAGCCCCGACATCGAACGCAGCTATCTGGAACGGCTGCTCGAGCTGAAATAGGGATCGCCGCCCCGCTTCCAACCTCACCCGAAGACACTCGAACGGTTGCAACACCATGCCGAAACTTGGCGCCGTCACGCCCATCCTGCGCATCTTCGACATTGCCAAGGCACGTGAGTTCTATGTCGGCTTCCTTGGTTTCGAGGTGCAATGGGAGCATCGCTTCGACGACAACGCGCCGCTCTACATGGCGGTCGGCCGAGACGGCTGCGTGCTGCATCTGAGCGAACATCACGGCGACGGCGCGCCTGGCATTGCCGTGCGCATCAAGGTCGAGGACATCGCGGCACTTCATCGCGAGCTGATCGGAAAAAATTACCGCTTCGCCAGGCCGGGTCTGGAGGAAACGCCGTGGAAATCCCGCGAAATATCGGTCGCCGATCCGTTCGGCAACCGGCTGCATTTCCACGAGGAAGCGGCCGCTTGAGTCTTTGTTTGTGCATGTCGTTATCCCAAGACCGCTGCACAGCTTGGACGACAGGCACTAGATCTGCCTGTTGACGAACGCTTCGCGGATTGCCTCCTGCATGCCGTCGATCGCCTCACCCGAGGCATTCGGGTTGCGGTGCATCACCACATTCGAGGAATCGATGTCGCCGAACCCGTCCGCCGACGTCAGTTCGCGGCAGCCGGCCGGAATGTTGCTGCGCGAGATCGGCGCGATCGCCAGCCCGGAGGTGACGGCGAGCTTTAGGCCGCCAGTCGTGTCACTGGTATAGGCGACGCGATAGGCAAGACCGCGCTGCTCCAGTGATTTGACGGCAAAATCCTTGCACCAGCCGGCCCGGTTGTAGAGCGCGATCGGCACCGGCCGCTCCTCATGCATGTGATGCAGGGTCGATGTCACCCATACGGTCGGATCGTGCATCAGCACTTCGCCGCCGGCAGGATCCTGCCATTCGAAAACCACGCACAGATCGAGTTCGCCGGCGGCGAGCGCCGCCACCTGCGCCCCCGAATGCGCATAGCGCACGGTGACCTCGACCTGGGTGTGGCGCTTCGAAAAGGCGCCGAGCGCGCGCGATAGGATCGCGTGGCCATACTCCTCCGGAATGCCGATGCGCACCGGCCCGCCAAGCGGTGCCGCCGCCATCGATGCCGCCGTCTCGTCGAGCAGCGAGACGATGCGGCGAGCATTGACGATGAGTTCGCCGCCGCGCCGCGTCAACACGACGCCGCGTGAACCGCGCTCGAACAGGATGTCGCCGATCAGGTCCTCGAGCTTCTTCATCTGCATCGACACCGCCGACTGGGTACGGCCTGCCTGCTCCGCCGCCCTGGTGAAATTGCCCGCTTCGGCAATAGCCACGAAGGTGCGCAGAAGGTCGCTGTCGAGGGTCGGTCGCATGAAATCCGCCATAAGGAATTTTGATCACTGATATCATTCCAATTCGTTTGCAACATGTCAAACGCCGAACGATAGTCGCCTCACCCATTGGATATGCGGCTGCGAAATCGGCCGCGGACCAATTCGAAGAGTCCTCACTCATGCCCGCTGCCCGAAACGGTGGCGGGTTCTTTTTCGCTTGCAGGGAGCCCCGAAGGCACATGCAGAACCGGATGGTCCTTGGCATCCTGAGCCTGTGCCTTGGCGTGCTGGTCTTCTCGCTGCAGGACCCGCTCGTCAAAGCCGTGTCGAGCGGCTATCCGGTGACCGAGGTGATGGCGATCCGCTCGATTGTCGCCTTGCCGATCCTGATTGTTCTCGTCCATGTCGATGTCGGCTTGCCAGCGATCCTGTCGAGCCGATTCGGCATGCTGACGATGCGCGCCTTCATCCAGTTCACCTCCTATACGGTGTACTATCTGGCTATCGCCGCCTTGCCGCTGGCCGACGCCGTGGCGCTCTATTTCATGGCGCCGCTGTTCATCATGGTGCTGGCCGGGCCTTATCTTGGCGAGCGCGTCCCCTGGCAGACGCTGGCGACCGTGCTGATCGGGCTGTTCGGCGTCCTCGTGATGCTGCGCCCGGGCGCCGGTCTGTTCGACTGGGCGGCGCTGCTGTCGCTGGGCTYGGCGGCGCTCTACGGCTTTTCGCAGCTGATGGCCCGCAAGATGGGCGATACCGAATCGTCCACCGTCATGGCCTTCTACCAGAACGGCGCCTATCTGGTCGGCGCCGCCGTGGTTGCCGGTACGTTTCACCTGGCCGGCATCACCCACGCCGTCCACCCAAGCCTCGAATTCCTGGTGCGGCCCTGGCGCTCGCCGACATTGCCTGATTTTCTCAAGATGGCGGCCTGCGGTTTCGTCGCCTCCGCCGGCATGGTCCTGCTGTCGCAGGCCTACCGGATGGCACCGGCCAACCGCGTTGCCACCTTCGAATACACCGGCATCCTGTGGTCGCCGCTGTGGGGTTTCCTGTTCTTCGCCGAGGTGCCACGGTCAACGACCGTGATCGGCGCGGCGCTCATCATCGGCGCCGGCCTGCTGGCGCTCAACTTCGAACGCCGCAAGAGTGCTCCGCCCGTGCTCGCTGCAGCCGATCCAGCCTGATCAGGCGAAGCAGATCAGCGCCCGTTCGACGCGGGAGCGGATTTCGGCCAGCGTAAAGGGCTTCTGTACGACATCGAGGATAACGCCGTTCAGCTCCTCGGCGCGCTCGCGCTGGTCGGCATAGCCCGTCATCAGCATGATCATCATCAAGGGGAAGAGCGCTGCCGCCGCAATCGCCATCTCGATGCCGTCCATCTCTGGCATGCGGATGTCGGAGACGACGAGATCATAACCGCCATTTGCGGCTCGGATCAGCGAAAGGCCTTGCGCGCCGTCCGCGGCGATATCGATTGTGTGTCCGGCGCGTTCAAGCGCGCGGGCGGCCAGGGTGCGGACGGACTCATCGTCCTCGACGATCAGAAGCTTTGCCATGGCGGCCATGTTTGGCTGCGAAAAGTTGACTTTTTCTGAAGGCGCAGGAGGCTAACAAGCCTTTTTGAACGTCGCTTACACGTCGCCTTTGACGACACCGACAAACGGCAATTCGCGAAAGGCATGCGCAACGTCCATGCCGTAGCCGACGACGAAATAGTCTGGACAGTCGAAGCCGACATAGTCGGCGTTGAGTGAGGTCTGGCGGCGCATGCGCTTGTCGAGCAGCACGGCGATGGCGCAGCTCTTGGCGCCACGCGACAGCATCAGGTCGCGGGTGAAGCTCAGCGTCTTGCCCGATTCGAGAATGTCGTCGATCAACAGCACGTCACGGCCGGCCACCTCATTGTCGATATCGCGCAGCACCCTCACCTCGCCGCTTGTGGTGCCGGCGCCGTAGCTGGAAATAAAGATGAATTCGACCTCCGGCGACAGCCCGACATCATGCATGGCGCGGATCAGGTCGGCGGCGAASATGAASSWGCCCTTCAGCACCGAAATCACCAGCAAATCGTGATAATCGTGGCCGGCGATCTCCTTGGCGAGTTCAAGATTGCGCCGTGCGATCGCCGATGCCGAAAACWGGACCTCGATGTCCTTGCCGCGTACGTTTGGCATTGGTGGTCTTCCTCGGTGATCGCCTATTGGGCGAAAGTGACCAAAACGGTTCTTACGCCGTTCTTAGGCACGTCGAGCCGGCTGGCAAAGCCGAATCTTTCGCCCGACGCCAGCGAACGACCGGATGTCCCCAACGAATAGCGGGTCGTGCGCCCGTCATTGCCGGTCACCCGGATTTCGAGCGGCGGCAGCGGCGCCGGTTTCGCGCCGTCATTGGCGGCCTCGCCATCGACGAACAGCACGGGGTTCGGCCCGGAGGCGTCGACGCGTGACGTGACGCCTGAAATGCTCAGCGCCGACGCCTGCGCACTGGACAGGAACGGCGCCTGGCGCACCAGCGCATGCCCTCCGGAGACCCAGAAAGCGGCGAACGCGGCGCCAATGCCGGCGATCCAGAAGATCGGCCCGCCGCGCGAAGCCGGTGGCCGCTCCGCCGGGGCCTCGGGCTTGCGCAGCATGTCCATGCCCTCGATGGGCGGCGTGACGATCGCGCGTGGCAGCTGCGAAACGCTTTCCGCGGCGGGGACAAGGCGCGACATCACCACGTAGTCGGCATCGACGATGTCGGCCGCTGGAGCGCGCATGAACCGGTCCGTTGCGGCAATTGCCGCCGGATCGGTCATGATTTCGCCGGAAACCGGGCGCGCGGTTCTATCGTCAGCCATCATGGCCCCAGCATTGCAGCACGTGTTCGCTTTTCGTTTCTTTTGAGTAAACACAAATGGTTAACGCTTCCCCACCGGAGCCCGAGTGAAGAGCCGAAAAAGCCCAAGAATTAACCGCCGGTTAACCATGCCGGCCGATGGTCATTACCCAGAACAGGCTGGCTCGCTGCCGCCGCGAATTTCAGGTCGCCGAAATTGATTCGCTTCGAAAATGTCGGCCTCCGCTATGGCATGGGTCCGGAAATCCTCCGTGACATCTCCCTGCACATTCCGGAGCGCTCCTTCCAGTTCCTGAGCGGGCCTTCGGGTGCCGGCAAGACGACGTTGCTGCGCCTGCTGTTCATGTCGTTGAAGCCGACGCGCGGGCTGATCACCATTTTCGGCAAGGACCGCTCGCGCATCTCGCGCGCCGAACTGCCGCATCTGAGGCGTCGTATCGGTGTGGTGTTCCAGGACTTTCGCTTGCTCGACCATATGACCACCTACGAGAACGTGGCCTTGCCGCTGCGCGTGCGCGGACGCGAGGAGGCGAGCTACCGCACCGATGTCACCGAGCTGTTGAAATGGGTCGGCCTGGGCGAGCGCATGCATGTGCTGCCGCCAGTTCTGTCCGGCGGCGAGAAGCAGCGTGCGGCGATCGCCCGTGCGCTGATCGAGCAGCCGGAGATCCTGCTGGCCGACGAGCCGACCGGCAATGTCGATCCGCCGCTGGCGCGACGCCTGCTGCGGCTGTTCATCGAGCTCAACCGTCTCGGCACCGCCGTGGTGATCGCGACCCATGACCTTGGCCTGATGGAACAGGTCGACGCGCGCCGCATGATCCTGGCCGGCGGAAGGCTGGACATCTATGACTGAGCTGTCCGCCGAACATCTTGAACAGCAGGAGCAGGACGCCGAGGACGCCGAGGCGAGGCCGCGTGCCCAGCGCCGGATGGCGCCGATCGTGCCGGCGCAGAATATCGCCGGCCGGGCACTGGTGCTGGTCATTGCCATCATGACCTTCCTGTCCTGCCTGACCTTCGGCGCGGTGACGCTGGTGCGTGACACCGCCTCGGTCTGGGAGAACCAGATCTCGCGCGAGGCGACGATCCAGATCAAGCCTGTCGACGGCCTAGACATGGAGGCCGCCCTTGTGGAGGCCTCGCAAATGGCCAGCGAGTTTCCCGGCGTGAAGGCGACCCGGATCATCGATCGCGACGCGACCGCGAGGCTCCTGGAGCCGTGGCTGGGCTCCGGCCTCAACATCGACGAGCTGCCGGTGCCGCGCCTGATCATCGTCACCATCGACGAGAGCAGCCCGCCCGATTTCGCCGCCATGCGCGCCGCGATCACGCCGAAATTGCCAAGCGCATCGCTCGACGATCACCGCACCTGGGTCGACCGGCTGGTGGCCATGGCCCGCACCACGGTGACCATCGGCATCGCCGTGCTGGCGCTGATGCTGTCGGCGACCGTGCTGACCGTGGTGTTCGCGACGCGCGGCGCCATGGCGGGCAATGGCCACATCATCGAGGTTCTGCATTTTGTCGGCGCCGAGGCGAGCTTCATCGCGCGTGAATTCCGCCGGCATTTCCTGGTTACCGGCATGAAGGGTGCCGCCGCCGGCGGAGCCGCGGCTGTGCTCGTGTTCATCGTCTTTTCCTGGTGGTCGTCGCGCAACATGGCGACGCCGCAGGCCGACCAGGCGACCGCGCTGTTCGGCAATTTCGCCATCGGCTCGGCAGGCTATCTCGGCGTCTTTCTCATGGTGCTGGTGATCGGCGCACTGACGGCGGCAACCTCGCACGCCACCGTCGTCGCCTATCTCAGCGACATCGAGGTTCGCCAGCCGGATGCCGGCTAATTCACGTCACTTGGGAGCAGAAACCATTCCAGGACAATGACATCGATAGAAACAGGATGATCACGGATGGAGAATTGGCGTAACGCAAAGTGCGTCTTTCTACTACCCAAAGCCACATTTGGGGATTAACCATATGGCGATGGACGCGCGGCAAACGACCGGGACGGCTGGGCAGATGCCAGTGGTGGTTGCCCATTCGCGCGACCACGGCAAGGTCAGCCGCCTAAAAGCTGCTCTGCGCCTGTCCGCGCTTTCCCTGCTCATCCTCGCAACTCTGTTTGCCGGCGGCTTTGGCTGGTTCGCCAACAAGGTCAGCCACCTGACGACGCCCGCCAATCCGGCCAAGGCCGACGCGATCATCGTTTTGACCGGCGGCCAGTCCCGCCTTGACGCCGCCATGGATCTGCTGGCGTCGGGCAAGGGCGAGCGGCTGCTGATCAGCGGCGTGCATCCTTCCGCCAGCCGCCGCCAGCTGCAGGCGGCGATCGGTGGCGACAAGCGCTTGTTCTCCTGCTGCGTCGACATCGACCGCGCCGCGCTGGACACGATCGGCAATGCCGAGGAGAGTGCAAAATGGGTGGAGAGCCATGCCTATGGCACGGTGATCCTGGTCACCAACAACTATCATATGCCGCGCAGCCTGCTGGAAATGGGCCGGCTGCTGCATGGCGCCAAGCTCGAACCGTATCCGGTGGTCAACACCAACCTCGACAATGGCAGCTGGCTGACCAAGCCCCGCGCATTGCGCGTGCTGTTCACCGAATACAATAAGTATCTGCTGGCGCTGGCGCGCGGCATCGTGCCGATGAAGCCGACGCCGGACGGTATCGCGCTGGCCGAGACCGCGGCCGGCGGCTGAACCTCATTCCTCGGCTGTGGCACCTGCCCCGGCCGCAGCGCCTGAAATCCCCTTGAGACGCGCTATCTCCTGTTCGAGGCCCTCGATACGCTTGTCCCGTTCGCCAAGCGCCGCTGCCACGTCAGCCGCCTCGAACCGCTGCGGGATGTGTTGCGGGCAATTGGAGTCCCAGGCCGAGACCGTGAACAGGATGACCTGCTCGGGACGCGCCTTGTAGTCCTGCGGCATCAACCTCGCCATCAGCTCGGCATCGTTCTCGACGACGCGGGCCGTGCCCCAGATCTTGATGCGCTGCCGGTGGGCATAATCGATCAGGAACAGGAAGGCCTGCGGATTGTCGGCCAGGTTGCCCTGCGTGATGAACTGCCTGTTGCCGGCAAAATCCGCAAAGCCGATCGTGTGTTGATCCAGCACCTTGAGAAACCCGGCGGGTCCACCGCGATGCTGGATGTAGGGCTGGCCATCGCCATTGGCCGTCGACAGGAAGACGCTGGTCTGCATCTCGATGAAGGCGGCAAGGTCGGGCGTGATATCGGCCTGCCAGCCGCCACGCTCCTCGACGCGGGCATAGGACTGGCGTGAGCCCTTGCGGGCCTGGATCGCCTTGACGGTCCGCGTGAAGGCGACGTCGCTGGTGAAAGCATGAGCATTCATGAAAGCCTCCTTGCCCGGGCGACCCTAGAGCCCAAGCTCCGATAATGACGGGTGGTCGTCCGGGCGCCGGCCGAGCGGCCAGTGATATTTGCGATCGGCCGCGCCGATCGGCAGGTCGTTGATGCTGGCGATGCGCAGGCGCATCAGCCCGTGTTCGTCGAATTCCCAGTTCTCGTTGCCGTAGCTGCGGAACCATGAGCCGCTGTCGTCGTGCCATTCATAGGCGAAGCGCACGGCGATGCGGTTGCCGTGGAAGGCCCAGACCTCCTTGATCAGCCGGTAGTCGAGTTCGCGGCTCCATTTGCGCGTCAGGAACGCCTGGATGGCATCGCGGCCTTGCAGGAATTCGGCGCGATTGCGCCAGCGGCTATCCGTCGTGTAGGCAAGCGCCACTCGGGCCGGATCGCGTGAATTCCAGGCATCCTCGGCCATGCGCGCCTTCTGCGCGGCGGTCTCGGCTGTGAACGGCGGCAGCGGCGGCCGGCTTTCGGACATGATGACTCCTTGCTCGTTGAGGCCATGCTATAGGCAGGCCAGCAATGGGATATAAAGCCTTCCATCCTTCAAATGCAGATGACATATTCGCAATCCGTCCTTCCATTTTCTGGAAGAAGCTATGGATCGTCTCGAAGCCATGTCGCTCTTTGTCGCTGCGGTGGAGGCCGGCAGCCTTTCCGCCGCGGCCCGCCGTTTCGGCGTTCCGCTGGCGACGGTCAGCCGCAAGGTTTCCGATCTCGAACGACATCTGAACACACGCCTGTTGAACCGCTCGACGCGCCGGCTGACGCCGACCGACGCCGGCCAGGCCTATCTTGCCGCCTGCCGCCGCATCCTCGACGATGTCGGTGAGGCCGAACGCACGGCGGCCGGCGAATACAGCGCTCCGACCGGCGAACTGGCCATCACCGCGCCGGTCGTCTTTGGCCGCCTGCACGTGCTGCCGGTCGTCACCGGTTTTCTCGCGGCCTATCCCGACGTGAACATTCGCCTGACGCTAGCCGACCGTATAACCCAGCTGGTTGAGGACCATTTCGATCTCGCCATTCGCATCGGCCAGTTGCCTGATTCGAGCCTGGTCGCCATTGCTGTCGGCTCGATCCGCCGCGTCGCTTGTGCGAGCCCGGCCTATCTGGCCGAGCATGGCACGCCGATGACCCCACAGGATCTGGAAACACACAGTTGCATCACCCTCGAGGGACTTGCTTCCGCCGCCACCTGGAGCTTCGCCCAGGGCAGGACGGAAGTCCCGGTTCAGGTCCGCTCGCGGCTTCAGGTCAACACCGCCGAGGCGGCCATCGACGCCGCGATTGCCGGCATCGGGGTGACAAAAGTGCTTTCCTACCAGATCGAAGCCGCACTGCGGTCAGGCGCGCTGCGCATCCTGCTGCAGGAGTTCGAGCCTGAACCATGGCCGGTAAGCCTGGTACATGCCGGCCACGGCCTGCTGCCGGTCAAGCTGCGCGCCTTTCTCGATTTCGCTGCCCCGCGTCTGAAGGAGCGGCTGGCGCGATTGACGTAGCTGAAACGGGCCGCCCGACCATCGTTCTCCTTCGCTCGTCAGAGCGGCTCGCGGCCATTTCCTTTTTCGCCGCGCTTGGTGTAACCAACGCACACCTCTCACCGGGCCTCCCTCCATGCTGTATGTCCGATCGCTGGCGTTCAATTTCGTCTTCTACGTCAATCTGATCGTCCAGATGATCCTCTGGACCCCCTATTATTTCCTGTCGCCCCGGCACCGCGCCTGGTTCGTGCCGAAATTCTGGTCACGCACGTGCATGTGGCTCTATGACAAGATTGCCGGGACCAAGAGCGACATCACCGGCCTGGAAAACCTGCCCGAGGGTTCCTTCATCCTGGCGCCCAAGCATCAATCGTTCTGGGACGCGATCGCCTTCTTCCCGTTCCTCCAGGATCCGCTCTACATCCTCAAGCGCGAACTGACCTGGATCCCGTTCTTCGGCTGGTACATCATGAAGATGCGCATGATCCCGGTCGACCGCGGCAGCCGCTCGAAAGCGTTGAAGGCGGTGGTCGCCGCCACCAGGCAGGAAATGGCGCGCAACCCACGCCAGCTGATCATCTATCCCGAGGGGACGCGCCGCGCGCCGGGCGACGAGCCGGCCTACAAATATGGCATCGTCGAAATCTATTCGCAGCTTGGCGTTCCGGTGGTGCCGGTCGCCCATGTCGCCGGTCTCTACTGGCCGCGCCGCAAATTCCTGCGCTTCCCCGGCACGATCAAGGCGCGGTTCCTGCCGCCGATTCCGCCGGGCTTGGGCAAGGACGAATTCATGGCCCGGCTGATCGGTGAAACCGAGGCTGCCTGTGACCAGCTTCTCATCGAGGCATCCCGCACGCCCAACCCGCCGGCATTGCCGTCAACCGCGGTGAAGCGGTTGCGGGAACTCGGCGCGAAAGTCTGAAAAGCTCCGAGCCGACACTCAGCCGAACACGGCCAGCGCGGTGGTCAACACCAGCGTCGTGGCAAAGATCAGATTGATGATCCGCGAAGCGGCCGGCCTGCGGAGGAAGCGGGCGAAAGACGCCCCTGCAACGAGCCACAAAGCGTGGATGGCAACGATCATCAGCGCGAGGACGGTCAGCTTGAGCCATATGCCGATATCGCCGGCGCCTTGGCTCGACGACGCGCCGGCGAACACGGCGGCGATCGCCACATAGGCTTTTGGGTTGGCGACAGCCAGCAGAAACCCGGCCAGCCATGTTGGGCGCGAAGCCTCGGCCGCGCGCGCTACCAATGGTGGAGCCGTGGCGATCTTGAACGCGAGATAGAGGATATAGGCGCCGGACGCGAAAGCCAGCAGCGGCCCCAGCTTCGGCA
This sequence comes from Mesorhizobium sp. P5_C1, assembly GCF_054049815.1. Taxonomy (NCBI): domain Bacteria; kingdom Pseudomonadati; phylum Pseudomonadota; class Alphaproteobacteria; order Hyphomicrobiales; family Phyllobacteriaceae; genus Mesorhizobium; species Mesorhizobium sp. P5_C1. The sequence continues at coordinate 10,842 of NZ_JBFULQ010000131.1, forward strand.
TCGACGTGAGCACCGCCATGACCCCGGTAGCTACCACCAGCAGCACTGCAATCGTGCCCAGGACGATCCCCCAGGCGTACCGCAATGAATCACGCAAGCCGAAGGCAGCGCCGACGGCGGTGACGCTTATCGTTGCCGGCCCTGGGCTGCCCATGACGACGGTGGCGGCAAGCACCAGCGCGACCAACTGGCGCCAAAGATCCGGTTGCGAAAGAAGCGGCTCAGTCATCTCACCCTCTGCCTTGCCCCGTGCGAAGGACGTATGGCAAGACAGGTGCGTGGTCTTGGACGTTCGTGCGTGCGGCGCCGCCGGAAGTTTCAGCCGCTTGCCTTGTCGAGCTCGGCCATGTCGTCGGCGGTCAATTTCAGCGACGCGGCCTTGATCAGGCTCTCCATCTGCTCAGGCCTGGTGGCGCTGGCGATCGGCGCGGTGACGCCTGGCCGTGCGATAACCCAGGAAAGCGCCACTTCCGCCTGCTTGGCCGAATGCCTGGCCGACACCGCATCGAGTGCCGCGAGAATGCGCGTGCCGCGCGCGTTGAGGTAGTCTTTCACCCCGCCGCCACGCGGGCTTTGGCCAAGATCGGCCTCACTGCGGTATTTGCCGCTGAGGAAGCCCTTGGCCAGGCTGAAATAGGTGATGACGCCGATGTCCTCGGCCACGCACAGATCGCGCAACGGCCCGTCGAAGGAGGAGCGATCGTAGAGATTGTATTCCGGCTGCAGCACCTCGTAGCGCGGCAGGCTGCGCAGGCTCGCCACATCGAGTGCCGCGCGTAACTGGCCGGCGTCGAGGTTCGAGCAGCCGGCATAGCGGATCTTGCCCTTGGCGAGCAGCCTCTCGTAGGCGCCAAGGGTTTCCTCATAGGGTGTGGTCGGATCCGGCCAGTGCGACAGATAGAGGTCGATGACGTCCGTCTGCAGCCGCTTCAGCGACGCGTCGACGGCCTTTTCGATATAGGCCGCGGACAAGTCCTTGTGGCCCTGCCCCATATCCGAGCCAACCTTGGTGACCACCACGACGTGATCGCGATTGCCACGGTCCTTCATCCACTTGCCGATGATGGTTTCCGATTCGCCGCCCTTGTGGCCTGGCACCCAGCGCGAATAGGCGTCCGCCGTGTCGATGGCGTTGAGACCGGCCCCGACGAAGCGGTCTAGCAGATCGAACGAGGTTTTCTCGTCGGCGGTCCAGCCAAAGACATTGCCGCCCAGAACCAGCGGCGCGATGGAAAGGTCGGTGCGACCAAGGCGGCGTTTCTGCAAGGCGTATCTCCGGGATGATTGGGGGCCAGTGAATGCAGCCCTGGCTGAGGTTCGGGACCTAACCTAGGTCTTCCCTTATCGAGGTCAAAGGCCTGGCGGCCTTTTCCGCAGAGCCAGCGCTTCACAAAGGTGCTACCCGGCGCGCGACATCCTCCAGCCAGTGGTCGCTTATGCCCAGCGCCTCAAGGTGTTCCAGCGTGCTGATCACATAGTCCTCATTGTTGCCGGACTGGCCGACCGCGCCGCGCACCACGGCCGCTGCATGCGCCGCGTCGAGCGCGCCGGCATATTGCTCATGCTGGCGGTCGACGATGTAGGCTACGGCTTCGACCGTCCGGCCGCCGTCAAGGCGAATCTTGAGCGTCCGTTCGAGATAGACGTTGGTGACCAGCTCGCGCTCGCGCAGATAGGCGATGACCTCGTCGCGCAATTCGCCGGGCACGCGGAACGCCAAACCGACGCAGGAGCCACCACGGTCGAGACCGAGCACCAGCCCCGGCCGCTGACGCGTGCCGCGATGCACGAAGGAATAGACGCACAGCGAGCGCCGGTAGCCGTGCAGGCGGGCGCGCTGCGTTTCGACATGCGCGAAACCCGGCCGCCAGATCAGCGACCCATAGCCAAACACCCAAAAATCGCCCATATCGCCGCGCCTGATTGTAAAAGAATGGCAGCACCACACCGGAATCGGTGTTTTTTCCGTCCGCCTCTGTCTACCTGTTGTTGTCGGAATCGCGAGTCCGCCTACAA
>NZ_JBFULQ010000132.1:0-12771 GCF_054049815.1 Mesorhizobium sp. P5_C1
TCGTAAAGCTTGGCCTCGGTGGCGAACGAATACACCATCACCATCATCGAATAGACGAAGCCATGCCGGCCGCAAAGGAAATAGCGCTTGGCCAGGTAGAATTTCAGGAAGTTGCCGAGCGGCGACAGGACCAGCCTTATCAAGCCTGGCTTCTTGCCTCTCTCGACCAGCGTGGCAACCTTGAGGCTGGAGTAGGTGTTGGCCCTTGCCAGATCCTCCGCGACAGTCATTTCGCGGCGATGCAGCAACACGCCATTTTCAATCGTACCGGTTTCGCCCGGCACCTCGAACGATTCATGGACCCGCAGGTCAATGTCCATGGTGGCCTTGTCGCGGCGGAACAGACGCAGCAGCCTGTTGTGCAGCACCCAGCGGTGCGCATAGCCATAGCCTTTCAGCTTGTCGCGGCGTCTTACGAACCATCCGTCGATGGCCTCGTTCTGAGGCTGCGTCACGGTCACGATCGACCGCCTGAGCAGGTCGTCGACGGCCTCATCGGCTTCAATCGAAAGGCACCATGGCTGCGTGGCTTGATCAAGCGCGAATTGCCGCTGACGTGGGAAACCCGGCCAATCGTTGTGAAACAGCCTTATCGGGTAGCCCTTGGCGATAAACTCCTGAATGACGACCAGGGTGTTATCCGTCGAACCTGAATCGACGACGACGATGTCGGCGCAAAAGTCGACGCTCTCCAGGCAGGGGCCGATCATGTCGGCTTCGTTCATGCAGATGATGAGCGCCGAAACCGGGCTAGAAAATCGAGTCATGATCCCACTCTACAGCACACTGTTCTGTGAAATTACGCTGCTTGCGCCATCAGTTGTTACGCAATCGCTGTCGAAAAACCCGTCACACTTTCCTGAAATTGCCTTAGGAAACCAACAAAGCGGCCACGTCCGGCAGAACGCTCCGGCTTTCTACACCAGAGCCTGTCGAATGCGAAAGCGGCCCTGGTATGGCGAAGCCGGGAATTCGCATCGAGCGGGGACGATGTGGTGCTGCCGTCGACCAGCCTCAAGGCTGTGCAAACGAGACCAGCCCCTCGTCCTTTACCCGGCGGATGGTGAGCGCGGTGCGCACCGTGTCGACATTCGGGGTCGAAGTCAGCTCCTCGATGACGAAGGTTTGGAAGGCCCCCAGGTCGCTCGCCACGCAGTGCAGCAGGAAATCGGATTCCCCCGATACCATCCAGGCGTCGCGCACGATCGGCCAGCCGCGGGTGCGCTCTGCAAAGGTGCGCAGTTCGGCGTCGGCCTGGTGATGCAGGCCGATCAGGCAGAAGGCAACGACATCGAGGCCGAGCGCCGGCGCGTTGAGCAAGGCGCGGTAGCCGCGGATGATGCCGGCTTCCTCCAGCCGCTTGACGCGGCGCAGGCACGGCGGCGCCGAAATGCCAACGCGGTTCGACAGTTCGACATTGGTCATGCGCCCATCGGCCTGAAGCTCGCGYAGGATCTTCCAGTCGATGGCGTCGAGATCGGCCTTGAGCGGCATGAGGGCTCTCGATAAGTCAGGGCAATACGCAAGAATCTTGCGTGATCTTGTAATTAAACGACTTCGCTGTCCATTCCATCCCTCGCTCGGAATATTTCGGCCGATCAAAGTGGCGACAGGGGTGCGACAAAGCTTTCCGGGGACGAATGCCAACCTGCCTTGCTGGCGCCGTGGGCAACACTTACATTACGCGCGATATCGACGAGTTTTCCATGCCGCAATTGCCGGCAGCCCTCCGCAGAGGCTTCCAGATGACCACCAAGCACGCGCCCGTTCTCATTATCGGTTCCGGCCCCGCCGGCTATACGGCAGCGGTCTACGCCGCCCGCGCCATGCTGAAGCCGATGCTGGTCGCCGGCCTGCAACAGGGCGGCCAGCTGATGATCACCACCGATGTCGAGAACTATCCCGGCTTCGCCGACCCCATCCAGGGGCCGTGGCTGATGGAGCAGATGCTGAAGCAGGCCGAACATGTCGGCACTGACATCATCAACGACATCATCACCGAGGTCGACCTCAATGTGCGGCCGTTCCGCGCCAAGGGCGATTCCGGCACCACATACACCGCTGACGCGCTGATCATTGCCACAGGTGCGCAGGCCAAATGGCTGGGCATTCCGACCGAACAGACCTTCATGGGGTTTGGCGTCTCGGCCTGCGCCACCTGCGACGGCTTCTTCTACCGCGGCAAGGATGTCGCGGTGGTCGGCGGTGGCAATTCGGCGGTGGAAGAGGCACTCTACCTGTCGAACCTCGCCAAGAGTGTGACGGTCATCCACAGGCGCAGCGATTTCCGCGCCGAGCGCATCCTGCGCGAGCGGCTCCTGAAGAAGGACAATGTCCGCGTCATCTGGGACACGGTCGTCGACGAGATCACCGGCCGTCCCGGCAAGGCGCCCTTGCCGCCTTCGGTCGAAGGGCTGAAGCTCAAGCATGCGGTGACCGGCCAGGAAACGCATCTCAAGGTCGACGGCGTGTTCGTGGCCATCGGCCACGCGCCGGCGGTCGAACTGTTTGCGGGCAAGCTGAAGCAGAAGCCGAACGGCTATCTGTGGACAGCGCCGGATTCGACCCGCACCGACGTTCCCGGCGTGTTCGCGGCGGGTGACGTGACCGACGACATCTACCGCCAGGCGGTGACTGCGGCGGGGCTCGGCTGCATGGCTGCTCTCGAGGCGGAGAAGTATCTGGCCGGCATCGAAGTGCACCGCGAAGCGGCGGAATAAAGAGTTCAGAAGGCGACTTAGAAACGCCGTGTAAAAGCCTGATTTTTCATTCAGACGCCAAAACAGAACGAGGGGTAGCATGGCGTTGGACTGGGACAAGCTACGCGTGTTTCACGCTGCGGCGGAGGCAGGGTCGTTTACCCATGCGGCCGAGACATTGCATCTGTCGCAATCGGCGATTTCGCGGCAGGTCAGCGCGCTCGAACATGATGTCGGCGTGCCGCTGTTCAACCGCCACGCCCGCGGGCTGGTGCTGACTGAGCAGGGCGAAATGCTGTTCCGCACGGCGCATGACGTGCTGATGAAGCTAGAAACCATCAAGTCGCGGCTGACCGAGACCAAGGATCGCCCGTCCGGCGTGCTCAGGGTGACGACCACCGTCGGGCTGGGCGCCGGCTGGCTGACCGAGCGGGTGCAGGAGTTCATCGAGCTCTATCCCGAAATCAGCCTGCAGCTGATCCTCGCCAACGAGGAACTCGACCTCACCATGCGCCAGGCAGATTGCGCCATCCGGCTGCGCCAGCCGCAGCAGCCTGACCTGATCCAGCGCCGCCTCTTCACCGTGCACTTCCACCTCTATGCTTCGCCCACCTATGTCGCCAAGCACGGCAAGCCGGCTTCGGTGGCCGAGCTTAAGAGCCATCGCATCGTCACCTTCGGCGTGCCGGTGCCATCGCATCTGTCGGAGCTGAACTGGCTGGAAACGATTGGCGATTTCGAAGGCGGACAAAGGGTGCCGACGCTGCAGATCAACGACATTTTGTCGATCAAGCGCGCGGTGCAGGGTGGCGCTGGCATCGCCATGCTGCCGGACTATGTGATCAGCAAGGACTCCGACCTGGTGCAATTGCTGCCGGAGACCGAGGTGCCGTCCTTCGACACCTATTTCGCTTATCCGGACGCGATGAAGAACCAGGCCAAGCTGCATGTCTTTCGCGATTTCATCATCGCCAAGGCGCGTAGCTGGTCTTTCTGATCCACCCCTGGCGTTCGACTTTCTGGTCTTCATCCAGTTCTAGAATCACCCCCGCCAGGGCGTCAGCCGCGGCAGCCAGCCGGGCACGGCGCGGCGATAGGCCTCGTATTGCGCGCCATAGCGGCGGGCCAATGTCGGCTCCTCGTAGAGCCGGACGAACGACACCATGGCGATCGCGCCGATGATCGCGTAGGCGGTAAGCGTCCAGCTCGAGAACAGCAGCGCCTGGCCTAGGATGATCGACAGCACCGCGACATACATCGGGTTACGGACATGGCGGTAGATGCCGCCGACCACCAGTCTCTCGGTCGGTGCAACCGGAGCGGGCGTGCCGAGCCCCTCGAGCGCAAAGCGGCCGAAGGCATGCAGCAGTGCAGCGATCGCAGCGACGATCAGGAGCCCGCCAACAGGCACAAAGCCCGGCAGGCTCGACCATGGCAAGCCCCAGCGATCGGTCAACAGCCAGGGCACCAGCCCGGCAACCACGCCGGGTGCGGCGATGAAGAACGCCGCGCTGCCGGCGATCGCCGAAAACGTCCGCATTGGGTGCTTCCTCCCTGACTGCCTGATAAATGAACGGCTGCTGCCTGCTTCCACATCATTGCGCGGTTTTGGCATTTGGGCACAGAAATCGATCGCAATTGGCGATTCTGTAGTGAGAATCGCGCCTCCGTACGCTCCGTTTTGCTGATTTTGCTGGTCCTATTGGTCTCGGATATGGGTTAGACCACAGCCTGCGTCTTTTTGCATGCGTGTGTTGCAAAATAGATGCTTGTTTCTTGGGCATGATGAGCACATATATAGATCATCTCCTGGGCGCGTTCTCCTCCCATTAGCGCCCTAGAGTGTTCCCCTCTGGAGGTTAGCCTTAACAGGCACTTCCAATCAAACTCAGCCGGATCTTCGTTGATCCGGCTTTTTTGTTGCCTGGGCCCTGCCGGAGCAACTCGAAAAGTCATCAGAATTGCCACGTAACAGTGACATGTAACCTGAGGTAACATGACATGGACGCCCGACACGTGCTATCCACACCATAGGACGCGGTGTGGTCGTGCGGGAGATGGGGGCATCACTCGAACGGCCTGGGCTCAGGCGGCTACCGCGTCCGAACCATTTCCGCCGCCGAAGCTCGGCGGCGCCAGATGCGGCGGACCTCCGTTTTACCTACCGGGAAACGGTTCGCGAACAAGACGACGTCCGGTCCCCGCCGGGCGTCGTTTTCATTTGGGCCCCCCTCGAACCGGGGTTCGAGGGGAAGACCGAATCAGGCAGCCTTGCCGTTGGCATTCATTGCCTCGTCGGCGAGACGCCCGGTGAGTTCGGCCATGTGGTCGAAGACGGCGCGGTAGCTGGCGACGCCAGCGGTCGCCGAGCGCAACTCGATGATCAGGTCGCCGATCTCGGCCTGCGGCATGGTTGCCTCGACAACATCCCATCCCGGCCAGTCAGGCCGCGCATCATAGCCAAGGATCTGGCCGCGCCGCTGCGGGATGAGCGCGATGATCTTCGAGGTCGCGTCGGAGGGCGTGACGATCTCGACCTTCATCACCGGTTCCAGAAGCACGGGCGAGCAGGCGGCCATACCTTCCTTCATCGCCAGTCTGGCCGCCATCTGGAAGGCCATGTCGGAGGAATCAACCGCGTGGTAGGAGCCGTCCGACAGGTTGACGGCTACATCGACGACGGGAAAGCCGAGCGGGCCCGACTTCAGATAGTCGCGCACGCCTGTTTCGACCGACTGGATATAGGTCTTCGGCACGACGCCGCCGGTGATGGTGTCGGTGAACTGGAAGCCGGAGCCGCGCGGCAGCGGCTTGATCTCGATCACCACGTCGCCAAACTGGCCATGGCCGCCAGACTGTTTCTTGTGACGGCCGCGCTGCTGCGCCGATTTGCGGATCGTCTCGCGATAGGGCACCGCCGGCGCATGACCTTCGACCGGGATCTGGTTCTTGCCTTCCAGCCGCTCGCGCACGACACGCAGATGCATCTCGCCATGGCCCGACAGCACGGTCTCGGCCGAGTCCTGGTTGTGGCGCAGGCTGAGCGAGGGGTCTTCCTCCGCCAGGCGCTGGATGGCGGCCGACATCTTCACTTCGTCCTTGCGCTCCTTGGGGCGCAGCGCGAAAGCGAAGACCGGCTGCGGCGGCTCGAACTCAAGCAGCGGCTTGATGCCGCCCTTGGCCGAACTCAGCGTCTGGCCGGTCTTGACCTCATCCAGCTTGCCCAGCGCCACCGTGTCGCCGGCCTTGGCGATGGTGAGCTTGAACTGATCCTTGCCGAGCATTCGGTAGATGCCGGAAACCTTCGCCGTGTTGCCGCCGGGCAGCCAGAGTTCGGAGCCGTCGACGACCTGGCCGGACAGGATGCGCGACACCGACAGCTTGCCGCCATGCGGCGTGTGGATGGTCTTCATCACCTGAGCCACGGTGGCCGCGCCGTCGGGCGCGCCCAGCCGCTTGCGGGTCGCTTCGATGTCCGGCGCGTCGTGGCGGATCGCCTTCAAGAGGCGCAGCACGCCGTTGCCTTTCTCGGCGGTGCCGATCAGCACCGGCGTCACCGCGCCATCGCGCAGATCGGCGGCGAGATCGTCGAAGATGGCGTCCTTGGGCGGCTCGATCTCCTCGAGCAGTTGTTCCATCAGTTGGTCGTCATGATCGGCCAGCGTCTCCAGCATGGAGAAGCGCGCCTCCAGTTCGCGCGCCTTGTCATCGCCAGGTATTTCGGCCACTTCGCTTTCGGCATATTCGCGATAGATGTAAGCGCGCTCCAGCGCCAGATCGATCGAGCCGATGACGACGCCATCCTTGCGCAGCGGAATCTGGCGCAGCAGCAGCGGCACGGCGCTGGCCGGCTGCAGCATCTTCAGCGTGTTGCGCACGCCGGCGATTGCCTTGTCGACCTTGTTGAGGAACAGGATGCGCGGCACGCCGAGATCGTCGAGCCTGCGCATGATCAGCTGCAGGGCAGGGATCTTCTTTTCGTCGGCCTCGGCAACGACCACAGCGAGGTCGCAGGCGGCCAGCACCGGCTCGGCCTCGAAAGAGAATTCGATGGAGCCGGGACAATCGACGAAAGTAAGCTGCTCGCCCATGAATTCAGTGGTGGCGAAGGTCGCCTCGACGCTCATCGCGTGGGCCCGCGCCTCTGGCGAATGATCTGAAACGGTGTTGCCCGATGAGACGGGGTTTTGTCGGGGGATTGAGCCCGTGCGGGCCAATATGGCTTCGAGAAGTGTCGTCTTACCGCTGGCGAAGGGACCGATTATGGCAATGCATTTCGGTCCCGTGCGTCGTCCTCCGGCGCGAGTACCCATGACTGACCTCCACTCAGGCGTTTCCCGTAGGACCGACTGGCATGCATGGTTCAGGCTTGGTCAATCGGTCCTGAGCGGCGGCCGGCCTGTTCGACCGTCGCGGGCGGGGTTCTTTTGGTTTGGCCACCTGCCCGAAGCCATCGTCCCACTTGTTTGCCGGCAGGGCAAGAAAAATAGAAATTCTTCGGTGTGGCCTCAGGCGCTCAGCGCCAGCGGCTCGGCATGGACGGCATGCAACGGACCAAGCTTGTCGCGCGGCGCCGGCCGGCCGAAGAAATAGCCCTGGAAACGATTGCAGCCGGCGGCATTGGCCAGGGCGAATTCCTCTTGCGTCTCGACGCCCTCGGCGACGATGGTGACTTCCTGGATGCGTGCGATCTGGGCGAGCGCCGAAACGAAAATCTGCGCCACCTGGTCATGGGCGAGGCTGCGGATGTAGGAGCGGTCGATCTTGATGCTGTCGACGGGCAAGGTCTTCAGATAGTTGAAGCCGCAATGGCCGGTGCCGAAGTCGTCGAGCGCGATGTGGAAGCCGAGGCCGCGCAACGCTTCGAGGCGTCGCAGGATTTCGGGCGTGGCGGCGGTCGCCACCGTCTCGGTGATCTCGATGACGAATTGCGCGGCGCAACGGCCGGTTTCCTTCAGCACGCGATCGCACATGGTGACGATCTCGTCGCGCTTCAGCTGTTCGCCGGAGACGTTGATCGAGATGCGGCGTCCCGGGAAATGGTTGATATCGGCGCAGGCCCGCTTGAACACCCACTCGCCGAGCATGTCGATTAGGGTCGAGCGTTCGGCGATCGGAATGAACTCGGCCGGCGAGATCAGACCACGAACCGGGTGGCGCCAGCGGATCAGCCCTTCGAAGCCACAGGTGGAACTGTCCGGATTGACGATCGGCTGGTAGTGCAGCTCAAGTTCGCCGAGATAGACCGCCGCGCGCAACTCCCGCTCGACCAGGCGACGATAGCGCTTGTCGGACAGCATCTCCTCGTCGAACACGGTGACGCGGCCACGACCCGCCGCCTTGCTTTCATAGAGCGCCAGGTCGGCGACCAGCATCAGTTCCGTCGTGTTCGAGGCATGTGCCGGCGCCAGCGCCACGCCGACGGAAATGGACAGCGGGATGGTCTTGCCCTCATGCGATTTCCCGGCTCGCATGGCATCCAGCAAGCGCCTGACTTTCTTGTTGATGATGGCGAGATCGTTGTGCGGGACGATGACGCCGAATTCGTCGCCGCCGAGCCGTCCGACCATGCCACCGGCAAAGATGCGCTCGGCCGTCTTGACCAGATGCGCCAGAGCGAGGTCGCCGAACTGATGTCCGAACGTGTCGTTGAGCTGCTTGAAGTGATCGACGTCGATCAACAGCAAGGTCGCATCGCGCCGGTCGCGCATGCTGCCGAGACTGTCGTGCAGCGCTTCGAGGAAATAGCGGCGGGTCATCGCCCCGGTCATCGCGTCCCTGGTCAGGAAATGATGCTTTTCCGCCTCTGCGGCGGCGGCCGACCGCAAGCGATGGACGACGCTGCTGCGCATATACATCAGGGCCAGCAGGGCCAGGCTGGTGGCGAGGATCGAGACCGCGAAGGCGTTGCTGGAGGGCTGGTCTTGCGACAGGTCGACCGCGCCAAGCACCGCGGCGCCGATGCTGATCAGAAGCAGCAACTGGATGCCGCGGTAGATTCGGCCGCTGTGGTCCTTGATCGTCGCCAGTATGCTCATCTCATCGCCCCTTGAAATGCGGGCTCAGGGCTAGTGCGCAGCTGTTAAGAAGACATTGAATTCGCCATCGTTCCGTCCAGCGACATGACGCGAGGAGCGTTCATGGTTAAGGAGAAAACCCGGACTTGCGGTGGTGCGCGAAACGGCCGGTTGCGCCTGGGACGATATCGGCCGACAATGGATTTTGCGTCAAATGCGGTTTTGCCTCGAATGTCTGGCGGCATTTGATGCCGATCGCTTCACCAGTTCCAGGATCACCCCGATGAAGATCATTGCTTGCGGCAGCGTGCCGACCATCATAGCGCCGGAGAAGTACTTCACCGGCCGCGTGTTGCAGACGCCGATCATCGAGAAGGAGGCGCCGGCGCGGCTGCGGGCCACGCTGGTCAGCTTCGAGCCGGGCGCGCGCACCCACTGGCACACGCATCCGCTCGGCCAGACACTCTACGTCACCTCAGGCGCCGGCCTTGCCCAGACATGGGGCGAACCGGTCCAGGAGATCAGGGCCGGCGACGTCATCTCGTTCGCGCCTGGCGAAAAGCACTGGCACGGTGCGGCGCCGAAGTCGGCGATGACGCATATCGCCATGCAGGAGGCGCTGGACGGTGTCCACGCCGACTGGTTGGAAGAGGTGACGTCAGCGCAATATGGCGGCTGAGTGCCGAGCCGGTGAGGAGGCGTCGTTGCCAACAAAAAACCCGGCGGTGAAGCCGGGTTTTCAGTTTCAAGACTGGCCTGATCAGGTCAGCGATGCCGTGAAACGCTGGATGCGCGTGCAGGCTTCCTCAAGCAGCGTCTCCGAAGTGGCGTAGGAGATGCGGAAGTTGGGGCCGAGGCCGAAGGCCGAGCCGAACACGACCGCGACCCCCTCGGCCTCGAGCAGTTCCGAGCAGAAAGTTTCGTCGGTGTCGATCACCTTGCCGGCTTTGGTCTTCTTGCCGATCAGCTGGGCGCAGGACGGATAGACGTAGAAGGCGCCTTCCGGCGACGGGCAGCTTATGCCGCGCGCCTGGTTGAGCATCGACACGACGAGATCGCGCCGGCCCTGGAAGATCGCCTTGTTCCTGGCGATGAAGTCCTGCGGGCCGTTGAGCGCCTCGACCGATGCCCATTGCGCGATGGTGCAGGCGCCCGAGGTCTGCTGGCCCTGGATCATGTCCATCGCCTTGATCAGCGCCACAGGACCTGCGGCATAGCCGATGCGCCAGCCGGTCATGGCATAGGCTTTCGACACGCCGTTCATGGTCAGCGTGCGCTCGTAGAGCTTCGGCTCGACTTCGGCGATGGTCTTGAAGACGAAGTCGCCATAGGTCAGGTGCTCGTACATGTCATCGGTCAGCGTCCAGACATGCGGATGCTTCAACAGCACGTCGGCCAGCGCGCGCAGTTCCGCCTCGGTATAGGCGGCGCCCGACGGGTTCGACGGCGAGTTCATCAGCAGCCATTTGGTGCGTGGCGTGATCGCCTTTTCCAGTACCGCGGCGGTCAGCTTGAAGCCGTTGTCGATCGAGGTGTCGGCAAACACGGAGGTGCCGCCGCAGATCGCCACCATCTCAGGATAACTGACCCAGTAGGGGCGCGGTATGATGACCTCGTCACCGGGGTTCAGTGTCGCCATGAAGGCGTTGAACAGGATCTGCTTGCCGCCGGTGCCGACAATGGTCTGCTCGGGCTTGTAGTCGAGATTGTTCTCGCGCYTGAACTTCTTCGCGATCGCCTCGCGCAGCGGCACGATGCCTGAAACCGGCGGATATTTGGTTTCGCCGCGGCGGATTGCCTCGATCGCCGCATTCTTGATGTTGTCGGGCGTATCGAAATCCGGTTCGCCGGCGCCGAGGCCGATAATGTCACGGCCGGCATTTTTCAGCTCGCGCGCTTTCTGCGTCACCGCAATGGTCGCGGAAGGCTTTACGCGGGAAAGGGCGTCGGCGAGAAAGGCCATGACCGGATATCTCCAAACAAGGTCGGCGCGGGCCGGGAGCGGCCGCGGCGCTTCTCATGTCGCATGATTTCGCGCAGTGCAAGCATTGTCGGCTGATCCAGGCCTCAAGGAGCCGTGATCGGCAACGATAAATTCATTAACGGGCGGTAGAGGCTTGCGTGACAGGATCACAGTTTGACCGCCAGTTTGCGGAGCGAGGAACCGTGTCGCGCAGCATCGGGCTTGCCCACATCATCCGTCAGGACGATGGCACCTCCACCGGTGTCTGGGGCATCTACACGCTGCAAAGCGCCTTCCAGCCGATCTTCGCCTTCAACGAAGGCAAGCTGTCGGTGGCCGCGTTCGAAGGGCTGATCCGGCCGTTCCGCGACGGCGAGCCGCAATCGCCGATGAGCTTTTTCAGCACCTGTCCGGCCGCCGACCGCCTGCATGTCGAGGCGCTGACCAGGACGCTGCATCTTCTGAACGCCGGCGCCTGCTTGCCGGAGGAGGCCTCGATCTTCGTCAATTTCGACCCGTCGGTGTTCACCGAGCGCACCGTTGCCGACAATGCCTTGCGCGAAATGCGGCTGGTGCTGCACGAGGCTGGCATCGATCCGCGCCGTGTGGTCTGCGAAGTGACCGAGCAGCGCTCGGCGTCGCAGGAGACCCTGCACAGTTTCGTCACCGCGCTGCGGGCCAACGGCTTTCGCATCGCCGTCGACGACTATGGCGCCGATGATTCCGACATCAACCGCATCAAGGAACTGAAGCCCGACATCGTCAAATTCGACGCCTTCTGGATCACGCAGCTGATGGAGTCCGGGGCCGGCTTCGCGTTGCTGACCACCATGGTGAAAAGTTTCGAGCAGCAAGGCATCCGAACGGTGTTCGAGGGCATCGAGGAGGGCTGGCAACTGGAACTGGCCGAGAAGTCGGGAGCGTCGATGGTGCAGGGTTTCGTGCTGGCGCGGCCCGAGCTTGCGCCGACAAGCTTTCGCGTCTTCGGCAAATCCACGCAGCAGGCCGCCTCCGCGGCCGTTGAAGCCGCGCCTGTCCAACCGGCACCACCGCATTCGACACGGCCAGCAAAAGCCTTCGGGCGCAAGGTGGCGCCATGAGGCGCGAGCGGCGGCGCGATGTCGGCAACGCGATCCAGGTCGACGAAGTCGGTATCGAATACGGTATCCATGGCGAGTTTCGGCTGCGCAGCGCCTATCAGCCGATTTTCGCGCCGCGCGGCCGCTTCCTTCACGCCGTCGCGGTCGAAGCCCTGATCGAGCCGCACCGTGCCGGCCGTCCCGGTGCGCCGAAGGTGTTTTTCGAAAGCATCGCCGCTTCCGACCGCTTGTTTGTCGAGACCATGTGCCGGGTGCTTCACCTCAGGAATTTTCACAACATCGGCGTCGACGGGCTCGATCTGTTTTTCAACTACAATCCGTTGATCAACGACCATCCCGGGCGGGCGCTGGCCGAGATCCGGCTGATGACCAGGTATCTCGGCGATTTCGGCCTCGCGCCGGCCATGCTGGTCTGCGAAATCACCGAACAGGCGGCCGACGACGCGCTTCTGATCCGACTGGTGCGCGAAATGCGGCGCGACGGGATCCGCATCGCCATCGACGATTTCGGCACCGGCCACTCGACGGAGGAGCGGGTCAGCCTGCTCCATCCCGACATCGTCAAGATCGACGGCACCTGGTTCGCCGAGTTCTGCCGCCATGCCGCCGCCGAACGGTTCTTCCGCCCGCTGGTTTCGACCTTGCACGACCGCGGCGCCAAGGTGCTGGTCGAAGGCATCGAGCAGCCCACCCATCTGCGCGTCGCGCTCGAAGGCGGCGTCGACCTGCTGCAGGGATTTCTTCTCGCCCGCCCGGCGCTGGCCGGCACAATCTTCAACGAAGAGCCGCTCTCCGTCGACACGCTGCTTGGCAGGGATAGCAAGGTTGTGCCGCTGTTCGGCTAGGGCGCGTCGATATTCAGGTGAGGCCGGCCTGCAAACGGCAGCTTCCTGCGCTTCCGGTACTCACGTACCCAAATGTACGCTCCGTTCCGGTTCTCGGAACCCACCGTTTTCGACTCGGCCTGACCTGAATCTCGTCACGCCCTTGAA
>NZ_JBFULQ010000133.1:0-12748 GCF_054049815.1 Mesorhizobium sp. P5_C1
ATCGCGCTCGTGCCAGAGCGCCACGTTCYCCATCGCCGGCAGCGCCATGGACCGCACCATGCGGGCAAGGCCGGTCAGGTTTTCGGTCAGCACCGGATTGCGCTTGTGCGGCATCGCCGACGAGCCCTTTTGCCCCGGCGAGAAATACTCTTCCGCTTCCAGCACTTCGGTGCGCTGCAGATGCCGGATCTCGATCGACAGCCGCTCGATCGACGAGGCGATGACGCCGAGCGTGGCGAAGAACATGGCGTGACGATCGCGCGGGATCACCTGCGTCGACACCGGCTCCGGCTTCAGCCCGAGCTTTGCCGCGACGTGTTCCTCAACATAGGGGTCGATGTTGGCGAAGGTGCCGACCGCGCCCGAAATGGCGCAGGTGGCGATGTCTTCCCGCGCGTGCACCAGCCGCTCGCGGCAGCGCGAGAACTCGGCATAGGCCTGCGCCAGCTTGATGCCGAAGGTCGTCGGCTCGGCATGGATGCCATGGCTGCGGCCGATCGTGACGGTGTCCTTGTGCTCGAAGGCACGGCGCTTGAGTGCCGCAAGCAGGCCGTCAATGTCGGCCAGAAGGATGTCGCTGGCCCGGGTAAGCTGGACGGCAAAGCAGGTGTCGAGAACGTCCGAAGAGGTCATGCCCTGATGGATGAAGCGGGCGTCGGGTCCGACGAATTCAGCAAGATGGGTGAGGAAGGCGATGACGTCATGCTTGGTGACGCGCTCGATCTCGTCGATCGCTTCCACGTTGAATTTTGCCGCGCCGCCCTTTTCCCAGATGGTTTTAGCCGCTTCCTTGGGGATGACACCGAGTTCGGCCAGCGCATCGCACGCATAAGCTTCGATCTCGAACCAGATGCGGAACCGGGTTTCGGGCGACCAGATGGCGACCATTTCCGGCCGGGAATAACGAGGGATCATCGGTCAGTCCTGATTTGTCGAGGAGTTTGCCCGCGTCCTAACAGAGGCGGGCAAAATGCTCAACGCCGCTGCCGCGCAAACCAGACGCTCGCGGCAAGCAAGGCGGCGAAACCGAGCGGAAAATAGAGCCGGATGCCCAGCACCACGAACTGGTAGAGCGCAATCAACACTGTGAAGACGAACTGGATGGCCCAGTTGCGGGTGAAAGCCGGTGCATGCCACTCGGCATAATAGGAGCGGTATTGCAAGGCATAGAGCCCGCCGGTCAGGCCGATGGTTGCGCCGAGCAGGCACACGAACGCCGCCGCGAACGCAACCTCCCAGCGCCTTCCGAGCGAGACCAGCCGCGCCGCGAACAGGCCAAACGGAAAGGCAAGTGCTCCGCCGCAGGCATAGAGCAGCGACACGGTGCCGATCTTTTCAGGCGTCTCCCAGCCATCCAACAGCAGGGTGACGAGCGCGCTGGCGCCCATCGCCACGGCCCACAACAAGGCGCCGAAAAGCGCTGTTCGCGACGCCGGTATAGCGCGGCGAAGGCGGCTCAGGGCACGATTGCGCCCAGCGGGTTGAACAAGCGATGTCACAGGCGGCCGGTCACTGCGATCCAGCGAAAGTTCGGCCCCTCGAAGCCGTATTGGCGCACGCTGATCAGCACTGCATAGCCGCTGAGACTGTCCAGTGAAAACGTCTGCACCGCGCCGATCCGGTAGCCGTTCGGGCAACCCCGGCTCTTGGGGATCGACTTGTCCTCGTGCAACAGCTTGGTCGTGCCGCCATCCTGCGCCTCGATGCGCAGCAACCGGAAGCCGTTGATCTCGCCCTGGCTCTCGCAGCCTTCGGTGCTGTTCATGCCGACCTCGTCGAGCCGGAATTCAAGCGGCTGGTCGACCGGTGAAAAGATCGGGCGGGGGTTGACCGCCATGCGGTGCGGATCGGCCGAAAGCTCGGTCACCGGGTTGAAGCCCGCGGTGATGCCCCTGTTCGCCGTCAACTCAGCCTGTTTGACGATCGCTTCGCCTTTTTGCCGGGCCTCGAGACGGGCGGCTTCGAGCGTGGCATTCTCATCGTCGATCCGGACCCTGATCGGCGTTCCCTTGAGAAAGCTGTCGTCGTTTGTGTCGATATAATAACGGTTGGCATAAGGAAATCCCGAGCCGTCCTGGACGCCATATTCCTCGAAGGCGAAGACACCACCGTCCTTGGTGAAGCCGAGGATTTCGAGCTCGGCCACATCGCCGGCATGGGCGGCGATCGACGTCGCAAATTGTGCAAGCATGGCAACGACAAACAGGAAGAGCAGTCGCATCGGTTTTCGCTCCGGCAGCCGTGATCGTTTCAATCCCCTAGCACGACGGAATCAAAACGTCGTGCAGTCCGACAGCCAATGCATCCAATCGGCAGGTCATTTGTTATCGTCGACAATCCAATGGAGAACCACCATGACCGACACCAGCAAAATTCGTGAGCATATGGAAGTCATCGGCGCCGATGGCGTGCATGTCGGCACCGTCGACAAGGTCGACGGGAAGCGGATCAAGCTGACCAGGGCCGACAGCGGCGAGGGCGCTCACAAGGGCCATCACCACTACATTTCCCTGGCTCTGGTTGCCGAGGTCGATGGCAAGAAGGTGTGGCTGTCGGCGAATTCCGATGTCGCGGTGACCTTCGAAGAAGAAAAGTCCGATCCCGTCTGATCGGCTGCTTCACCCCGAGCGCGCCGACCAGACCGGAAACAGGTCGTCATCGGCAGACGTCGCGGCAAACACACCGCGGCTGATGGCGCGCGCCATCGTGGCGCCGGCCGCGGCATAGAGGTCGATCGCCGCATCGGCCGCAAGCTCGACACCACTGATACCCGTCGCCAGCGCAAACACCAGGTCGCCGTCGGCCGGCGTGTGCGTCGGCCAGATGGCGCGCACGAACCCGTCATGCGCTGCTATGGCTAGTCGTTTTGCGGCGGCCTTGGTGAGAACCGCGTCCGTGGCAATAACGGCGATGGTGGTGTTGCCACCGGTCTCCATCTGCCTGCCGACATGCTTGTCGCGGTATTTCAACAGGATCCGTTTCGCGTCGTCCGGCATCGGCGAGGGGTAGCCAAGTCCGCCAAATTCGTCGCCAATCTCGAAGGGTGCCGCCCAGAAATGCTGGGTTCGGCCGACGGTCACCGAGCCGGTCGGGTTGACGGCGGCCAGCGCACCGATGGTGATGCCATTGTCGAGCAGCGTCGAGGCCGAGCCGAGGCCGCCCTTTAAACCCGAGGTGAGCGCACCGGTGCCGGCGCCGATCGTGCCGAGCGGGAAATCGGTAGTGGCGGCTTGCGCTGCTTCATAGCCGAAGTCGCGGTAGGGTGGATAACGGCCCCAGTCCTTGTCGCCGCCATTGCGCAGGTCGAACAGGATCGCAGCCGGCACGATCGGCACGCGAAAGCCACCGACTTCAAGCCCGATGCCGCGCTCGCGCAGGGCCGCCTGCACGCCGGATGCCGCATCGAGACCGAAAGCCGAACCGCCTGAAAGCACCACGGCGTGGACAGCCTCGACCGAATTGTGTGGTTCGAGCAGGTCGGTCTCGCGGGTGCCCGGTGCACCGCCCAGGATCTGCACGCCGGCCACCGCCGGCTCGTCGCAAAGGATGGTCGTGACGCCGGACTTCAGCCTGGCGTCGGAAGCGTTGCCGACCCGCAGGCCAGCAACATCGGTGATCAGATTGCGCGGGCCGGTGCGAAACATCAGTTGCTTTCCAAAGGCGCAAAACGTGTGCCGTCGAAGCGGAAGACGCGGTAAGGGCTCTGGCTGAGGTCGCCTTTCGCGTCGAAGCGGACCGGGCCTATCGCGGTGGTGAAATCATGCCCGGTCAGCGCGTCGGCCAGCGGCTTGCCTGAAGTTTCGGCCAGGCCTGATGCTGCCTTGGCGATCTCGACCGCCGCRTAGGCCGGCAGTGTGTAGCCGTCCGGCACGATCCTGCGTGCGGAGAAGCTTTCCAGCACTTTTGGATCGGCGACATCGGCCCATTCAGGCGGTGCGATCATCAGCGTGCCGGTCGCATAGGGCACATCGCCGGGCGGTGTGCGCAGATTTTCGCCTCCGGCGAACACGATACCGGCAGAGAGTTGCGCCGCGTCACGGCCCATGATGGCGACATCGTCGCCGTCGCCACCCGCAAAGACATGCGTCGCGCCGGCCTTCTTCAGCCGGCCGACCAGGCCGATCTGGTTGTCGAGTTGCGGCCGGAACGTATCGACGAAAACCGGCTTCAGCGCCGCCTGTTCGGCCGCCGCCCGAAACGTCTCGGCCATTTCGCGGCCATAGATGGTCCCGTCATCGATGATGGCGAACAGTTCGTCCTGCCACAGGCGGGTGAGGCTGGCGGCGACCGCATTGCGCTCGTCGTCGCCGCGTGGCCCGAGACGATAGACTGGCCAGCCGGTCTTGGCGCGCCGGTCGGTCAGGCTTTCGGTTCGCACGCCAACGGTGATGACCGGAATGTTGGCGTCTTTCAGGATCGGCATCGCCGCCTCGATCGCGTCGGTGCAGAGAAAGCCGACCACCACAGTGACCTTGGCCGCCACGAATTCCCTGGCCGCGGCGGCTCCGCCATCGGCGGTACAGGCGTCATCGATGGTTTTGAGTTCGACGCCGTTCGCTTCGGCCGCGAGACCGGTGCCGGCGTCGATCTGCTTGCCGAGGATGGCAGATGGTCCGGACAAGGGCGCAGCCACGCCCACCAGCAGCGTCTGGGCGCTGGCGACGCCGGCCATGAACAGCCAGGCCAGTGCGGCAGATATCGTTACCCCGGGGCGCATTCTGGTGATGAATTCCTCCCAACTGGCGACATCTCGCAGCCGCCAATTCCYGCCAAGACCTAAAGGCTGGCCGGCCTTGGTGCAACACGCGAATTTCACGATATGGGCCAAGCACTTCGCTTGTGGCATGTCGTATGTCGCCATATATAGCGGTAGGTTTCTGGCTGTGGACAATTTCCGGTGCTGAAGAAGAATGACATTGGGCCGCAGGCCTATCGCGACGCGATGAGCCATTTTGCCGGCCACGTCCATGTGGTCACCACCGATGGGCCGGCAGGCAAGCGCGGCGCGACGGTGATCGCGGCCTGTTCGGTGTCGGACACGCCGCCGACGATTCTCGTCTGCCTCAACCGTGAAAACCCCAAGAATGAGCCGTTCGTGAAAAACGGCAGATTTGCCCTGAACACGCTGGCTTCGCATCAGGAGCCGCTCTCGATCGGCTTTTCCGGCATTACCGGCCTGCCGGTCGAGGAACGCTTCGCGCTGGGCGAATGGGACGTGATTTCGACCGGCGCGCCGACCCTGAAGGGCGCGCTCGCGGTGTTCGACTGCGAGCTGATCGACAGCAAGGACCTGGCCACGCATCGTGTGCTTTTTGGCAAGGTGACAGGTCTGCGCATGGGCGATAATTTGCGGCCGCTGATCTATCACGCCCGCGGCTACCATGTCCTGGACAGCGGGGCGGCGGCGTTCACGGAGAAAGAATGAACGAGCTGAAACCGCGTGCCGCGCCGCGGACGATCGACGAGACGCTCGATCTCCTGACCGGTGCGGACTATGTGGCGGACCGGTCATTGGCAACCGTGCTGTTCCTGTCGATGCGCATGAAACGGCCGCTGTTCCTCGAGGGCGAGGCCGGTGTCGGCAAGACCGAGATCGCCAAGGTGCTGGCGCAAGCGCTTGGCCGCCGGTTGATCCGCTTGCAGTGCTATGAAGGCCTTGACGTCTCGTCTGCCGTCTACGAATGGAACTACGCCGCGCAGATGATCGAGATCCGCATGGAGGAGGCGGCCGGCAAGGTCGACCGCTCCGACATGGAGCGCAACGTCTTCTCCGAAAAATACCTGATCCGTCGCCCGGTGCTCGATGCGCTGACCGGCAAGACGGGTGCCGCGCCCGTCTTCCTGATCGATGAACTCGATCGCACCGACGAGGCCTTCGAGGCGTTCCTGCTCGAAATCCTGTCCGATTTCCAGGTGACGGTGCCTGAACTCGGCACGATCAAGGCGGAAGAACCGCCGATCGTCATCATCACCACCAACCGCACCCGCGAGATCCACGACGCGCTGAAGCGGCGCTGTCTCTATCACTGGGTCGACTATCCCAATGCCGAGCGCGAGCTGGAGATCGTGCGCCGAAAGGTGCCGCAGGCCAACCAGCGGCTTTCGGCCGAGGTGGTCTCCTTCATCCAGAAGCTGCGCCAGATCGAGCTGTTCAAGGTGCCGGGCGTCGCCGAGACCATCGACTGGGCCGGCGCGCTGACGGAGCTCGACAAGGTGGCGCTTGATCCGGAAACCGTATCGGACACCATCGGCGTGCTGTTGAAATACCAGGACGACATTGCCCGTATCGAACAGGGCGAAGGCCGGCGCATCCTCAACGAGGTGAAGGCTGAGCTTTCGGCGGCGGAGTAGGCGATGCCGCGCCCCGAGCCGAAAGAGGCGACAGCGGACGGTCGGATTGCCGACAATATCGTCTATTTCGCCCGCACTTTGCGCAAGGCCGGCATGCGGGTCGGACCGGCGTCGGTCAAGGATGCCATCGAGGCAGTGCTCGTCGCCGGCATCGGTTCGCGCGATGATTTCTACTGGACGCTGCATGCCGTGCTGGTGTCCCGCCACGAGGACCACGCCATCTTCGACGAAGCTTTCCGGCTGTTCTGGAAGTCGCGCGAACTGATCGAGAAGATGCTGGCGATGTTCTCGCCGGTGGCCCCCGACACCAGGGAAAAACACAAGCCGCGCGCCGCAGAAAACCGCGTCAGCCAGGCGATGTTCGAGGGCCATCAGAAGAACCAGCCGACGCAGGAAATCCCCGAAATCGAGGTCGACGCCCGCTTTACTTTTTCCGGCAACGAGGTGCTGCGCGGCAAGGACTTTGCCCAGATGAACGCAGCCGAGATGGCGGATGCCAGGAAGGCGATCGCCCAGTTGCGGCTGCCCTTCGACATGGTGCGGACCCGGCGCTTCAAGGCCGATGCGCATGGCCGCCGCATCGATCCGCGCGCCATGATGCGTTCGGCCGCGCGAACCGGCGGCGAATTGATCCTGCCGAAATTCCGCTCACAGCGCGAGGTTCACCCGCCGCTGGTGGTGCTGGCCGACATTTCCGGCTCGATGAGCCAGTACACGCGCATCTTCCTGCACTTCCTGCATGCGCTGACCGAAAAGCGCCGCCGCGTCCACACTTTCGTCTTCGGCACCCGGCTGACCAATCTGACCCGGCAGATGCGCCACCGCGATCCGGATGCCGCACTGGCCGACTGCTCGGCGGCGGTCAAGGACTGGTCGGGCGGCACCCGCATTGGCGATACGCTGGCCGAGTTCAACAGGCTGTGGTCGCGCCGCGTTCTGGGGCAGGGGGCGGTGGTGCTTTTGATCACCGACGGACTGGAGCGCGACGATGTCGTCGGCCTCTCGGAGGAGATGGAGCGCCTGCACAAATCCTGCCGGCGGCTGATCTGGCTGAACCCGTTGCTGCGCTTCGACGGTTTCCAGGCGCGCGCCCGCGGCGTCAAGGCGATGCTGCCGCATGTCGACGAATTCCGCTCGGTGCACAATCTCGATGCGCTCGCCGACCTCTGTGCCTCGCTGGACAAGAAATCGGCCGCTTCGGTCGATCCGCGCCGCTGGCTGGAAGCTGGTGTCAGGCACGCCGCATAGCCATATGTCTATCCATCGGAAAAACAGACTCCCAGAAAAAATTGAAATCACCGCGCAGGAGGCCCGATCAATGACGCTCCAAAGCATCAACCCCAAGGATCTGCCGATTCCGCAGACGTACAGCCAGGTCGTCGTTGCGACAGGTAGCAAGTTGGTGTTCATCTCGGGCCAGGAGCCCGAAGACCTACATGGCAAGCTTGTTGGCCGTGGTGATCTTGCGACTCAGGCGCGCCAGTGTTTGCCAATCTCGGCCGAGCACTTGCCGCCGCCGGTGCGGCGCCTACGCAGGTCGCCAGGATCACGATCTATGTCGTCAACTACAATCGCGATGAATGCCTGCCGATCATCGAAAAGGCGCGGATAGGGTTGTTCGGAGATCACAAACCAGCTGACGTGGTGCTTGGCGTGGCGAACCTGTCCCCCGACTACCTCATCGAAGTTGACGCATTCGCGGTGATTGATTGACCATGCGTTTGCCGCGCGCCAAGTGGATCACGACGAACCCGCTTGCGCGAACTGGCGGTGCCCAGATCATAAACAGATTCCAAGAGAAGCGACCATGGAAAACAGCATTTATCTCGACGAGGCCCGCGATCCGCTGATCATCGCGGAAGGCTGGATGAAGGACGGCAAGGATGTCGCCATTGCCACTGTGGTCGAGACCTGGGGCTCGGCGCCGCGTCCGGTCGGCAGTCATCTGGTCATCGACGCCGACGGCAATTTCCACGGCTCCGTCTCTGGCGGCTGCGTCGAAGGCGCGGTGGTCACCGAAGCCATCGATGTCATCGACACAGGCAAGGCCAGGATGCTCGAGTTCGGTGTTGCCGACGAAACCGCTTGGCAGGTCGGCCTGTCCTGCGGCGGCCGCATCAAGGTCTATGTTGAAAGATTGGGCTGATTATGGACCCGTATGCGCTCAAGATGTTGAACGCCGAACGCCGCGCCCGCCGCGCGGCGATCCTCGTCACCGATCTCGGTGACGGCCGCGACCGTATCGTGCGCGAAGGCGACCAGGTTGCAGGCGATCTCGGCGT
Source organism: Mesorhizobium sp. P5_C1 (assembly GCF_054049815.1). Taxonomy (NCBI): domain Bacteria; kingdom Pseudomonadati; phylum Pseudomonadota; class Alphaproteobacteria; order Hyphomicrobiales; family Phyllobacteriaceae; genus Mesorhizobium; species Mesorhizobium sp. P5_C1. Next base: position 8,634 of record NZ_JBFULQ010000133.1, read on the forward strand.
TGCTGTCGCCAGGGCGTTTCGATCAGGCAATTCCGGTTCGGTCGAGGCCGAGGGACGGACCTTCTTTCTCAACGCGCATCTGCCGCAGCCGCGGCTGGTTGTCGTCGGCGCTGTGCACATCAGCCAGGCGCTGGCTCCAATGGCCAGGATCGCAGGCTATCCCCTGGAGATCATCGATCCGCGCACCGCCTTTGCCACATCAGACCGCTTTCCCGATGTCACCCTGCATGCCGAATGGCCGGAGGACGTGCTGAAGCGCCAGCCGCTCGACAGCTACACGGCGCTTGCCGCTGTCACCCATGATCCGAAGATCGACGATTTTGCGCTGAAGGCAGCGCTCGACGCCAACTGCTTCTATGTCGGCGCGCTTGGCAGCCGCAAGACCCACGCCAAGCGCGTCGAACGCTTGCTGGCGCTGGGCGCGAACGCCGACCAGATCGCCCGCATTCACGCGCCGATCGGGCTCGACATCGGTGCCGCCAGCCCTGCCGAGATCGCGGTCGCGGTGCTGGCGCAGGTCGTCCATGCCTTCCGCTCGCGCGGTCTGGAAGTGAAAGGCGCGGCAGCGTGAAATTCGGCCCGATTCCGATCGATGCGGCCGAAGGTGCGGTGCTGGCGCATGCCACCACGGCCGGCGAACGGCGCTTTCGCAAGGCGCACAGGCTGAACGCCGAAGACGTGGCCTTGCTGCGGGGCGCCGGCATTTCCCAGGTCGTTGCGGCCGTGCTGGCCGCCGACGATCTCAGTGAGGACGCCGCCGCGCAGGAAATAGCCGAGAGCATGGCCTTTCGCGGCATCGACGCCCGGCCGGCCGCGACCGGGCGGGTCAATCTCCACGCCGGGTCAGCCGGAATCTTCACCGTCAACGCCGCTGTCATCGACGCCATCAACGCCGTCGATCCCGCCATCACCATCGCCACGTTGGCGCAGCATGCGCCGGTCGAGAAAGGCCAGATGGTCGCGACGGTGAAGATCATTCCCTTCGCGGTCAGCTCTGCGCTGGTCGATGCGGTCACGAAAATCTGCGCCGGCGGGGAAATCTTTGCCGTCAACGCCTATCAGCCGGTGCGTGTCGGCGTCATCCAGACCGTCCTGCCGGGCATCAAGCCGAGCGTGCTCGACAAGACGCTGCGCGTCACCGAAGCGCGGCTGGCGCGCACCGGCGGCAGGCTGACAGCGGAGCGTCGCACCCCGCACGAGATCGCTCCGGTGGCGGAGGCCGCGGCCTTGCTGGCGCGCGACAACGACATGGTGGTGATCTTCGGCGCGTCGGCGATGAGTGATTTCGCCGATGTCATTCCGGCGGCGATCGAGAGGGCGGGTGGTACTGTTATCCGCGCGGGCATGCCGGTCGATCCCGGCAATCTCCTGGTGCTCGGTATGCTCGGCGGCAAGCGTGTCATCGGTGCACCCGGCTGCGCCCGCAGCCCCAAGGAAAATGGCTTCGACTGGGTGCTGGACCGGTTGATCGCTGGCCTTGACGTGACCGCCAAGGATATCGCCGGCATGGGCGTCGGCGGGCTGTTGATGGAAATCCCGACCCGGCCGCAGCCGCGCGAACCGCTGCCGCCCAAAAACAAGCTCAAGGTTGGCATCGTGCTTCTGGCGGCTGGCCGGTCGAGCCGCATGGGCGGGCCGAACAAACTCTTGGCGCTATTCGACGGCAAGCCGCTGGTGCGCCGCACCGCCGAGCGCGCGCTCGGCTCGAAGGCTTCGGGCACGATTGTCGTCACAGGCCACCAGCGCGAGCGGGTGCAGGCGGCGTTGGCGGGGCTGGATGTGGCTTTCGCCGACAATCCCGATTTCGCCGACGGACTGTCGACCTCGCTAAAGGCCGGGATTGCCTATCTGCCCGAAGACTCCGCCGGCGTGATGATCGTTCTCGGCGACATGCCGGGTGTCTCTTCTGATGACCTCGACAGGTTGATCGATGCATTCCGCAAGGCCGGCGGCAATTCGGTGGTGCGCGCCTCGCATGACGGCAAGCGCGGCAACCCGGTGCTTTTGCCGCGCTCGCTGTTTCCGGCGATCGCCCATCTGGAAGGCGACACCGGTGCACGCCATCTGGTCGAGGCCGAAGGGCTCGATGTCATCGATGTCGAGATCGGCGCAGGGGCGTCCGTCGATGTCGACACCCGCGAAGCGCTGGAAGGCGCCGGCGGCGTTCTGCAGGATTGACAAACCGAAGCTGAAAAACGCATGCCTGCTGGCATGTCATTCCGCTTCCGATTTTTCTGTATCTTTGTAACCGCGACGGCCCTGTTGTCGGCGGCCGCGCAAAGTCAGACGCTGTCGCTAAAACCCTTCAAGGACGATCTCTTCGCCTATCCGGCCGTGCTGTCGTCCGACACCAGCGGCGCCTACACGGTTCTCGACTACCACGAGCTGCGCGACATCAACCAGCGTGACGAGGTGCCGGAGCGCAGGGTGCGCGCGCAATACACCGACACCAGCGTGCGTAAGGTGCAGCAGGATCTGCTGCTGAAGACCGATGCCGGCGACGTCAGGCACGTTGCCGTCGGCAAGACCGAGGGTGCCGGCATCATCGTGCTTTACCTGCACGGGCAGGGTGGCAGCCGCAAGCAAGGCGTCGACGACTTCACTTTCGGCGGCAATTTCAACCGGCTCAAGAACCTGATGGCCGGCAATGGCGGCCTCTATCTCAGCCCCGACTTTCCCGATTTCGGCGACAAGGGCGCCGCCCAGGTGGCGGCGCTGATCGATCATTATGCCGAACAATCTCCCAGCGCGAAGATTTTCATCGCCTGCGGTTCGATGGGCGGGTCCCTGTGCTGGAAGCTTGCTGCCCGCAACGACACGGGCCGGCGCATCAACGGCCTGCTGCTGCTCGGCTCGCTATGGGACGAGAGCTTTTTCTCAAGCCCGGCCTTCAGGCGTCACGTCCCGGTCTTCTTCGGACAGGGCAGCCATGACGTGGTTTTCCCGGTGGAAAAGCAGGAAGCCTTCTTCCGCGCCATCATCGCCAAATCAAAGGCCTATCCCTATCCGACCCGCTTCGTCCGTTTCGAGACAGGCACCCATGGCACGCCGATCCGCATGACCGACTGGCGCGGCACCCTCAACTGGATGCTGTCGAAAGCACCTTGATTGACGCTGTGGGAAGCCGGCTAACCCTCAGGGCGCGGTGTTGTAGTCGACAACCGTCTGCGGATTTTCCTCGCCGTCATAGGATGCGTCGACGTCGAACTGTACCAGCGAGAAACTGCCATTGCGGAACAGATAGGTCCCCGAGTCGGATGCATCACCGATGCCGCGCCACTTGTTGAAGGTGGTGATCGTGTGGGCTTCCTCGTCATAATCGGAATTGACCGCCCAGCCGGTCGTCTGGAAGCCGACGATGCTCATGCCCAGCAATTTGCCGTCGCTGTTATTGTTCTCGTAGCGGATATCCATCTTGGGTTCGGCGAACTGCAATTGCTGCACGGCCGATAGCTCGTCGGTCATGTAGTAGACCGAGCTTTCATTGTAGGCAGCGGCGGAACAGGAAAAATGAAACAGCCGTGTTTCCTTGTCGGGGTCGCCGGGCGCTGCATCCTTGTCCTTGTATTTGATCGAAAAAACGGTCGGCTCATCGGCCAGGAATTGCTTGTCGCACTGGTCGCCATAAGTCGCCAGGAAGGCCTTCTTGGCCTGCTCCAGTGCCGTGTCCTTCTTCGGAGGTGGCGGCCCGTCGCCGCAGCTTGGCGGCAGCGCCTCCTCGAAATCGGCGGTGGAGGGTTTCAGCGCACCTTTTTCGATGTGGATGGGATCGAAGGGCGGCGCCGCCTGGATCTGGGCATTGACCTGGCGCAGTGTATAGCAGCCGGCAAAGACCTTTTCGCCGCCGGTCTTGTCGGTGGCGCGAATGGCGACAGGGACATTGTAGAAAATGCTGCCGGCAGCGCCTTCGTCTGAAATTGCACCGGTCTCGACCTCGACCTTGTCGGTGCCGTCATAGCCCTTGACGAAACTGTCGAAGTCCTTTGCTGGCTTTGTATCTCCGAAATAACCCCAGGCGCGAGCGAATTCATGCCGGTTGATCGCGCTGTAAAGTGAGCGGACGACGGCGTCGGCGCTTGATCGATCGTCGACATACGGCGTTTCGGGTGTATCGT
>NZ_JBFULQ010000134.1:0-12694 GCF_054049815.1 Mesorhizobium sp. P5_C1
TTGGCAAGGTGGTGGTGCGAGAATTGCCGGAAGGGGTCGCGATCGGCCGCATTGTAGAGACCGAGGCCTATGTCGTCGGCGATGCCGCCGGGCATGGCTATCGGGGAATGACCCCGCGCAACCGCTCGCTGTTTCTCGAGCCCGGCCACGCCTATGTCTATGTCGCCTACGGCATCTCATACATGCTGAACGTCTCGAGCGAAATGCAAGGGATCGGAACTGGCGTCCTGATCCGGGCGCTCGAGCCGCTCGAAGGCATCGCCATCATGCGGCTCAATCGCGGCATCGAGCGCTTGCGCGACCTGGCGCGAGGACCGGGAAGGCTCGCCACGGCGTTGCGGATCGATCGTTCGCTCGACGGGCTCGATCTTTGCCGGAAAGGCCCGCTATGGCTCGGACATGGTGAGGACGACGAGGTCGGCGAAATCGGGCAGAGCACCAGGATCGGCATTTCGCGGGACGCGAGCCGCCTGCTGCGATTTTATGTCAGGGGGAGCCCGTTCGTCAGCGGGCCGAGATCGCTCAACGAATAAGGGGACAGCCCCCTGTCTCGACGGACACAAAGCCGGTCGGGATTGGACCGCCATATCGACGGGGCTGCCATCTGGTGCTGCCGTTCGCTCCGGGATATCCGGCTGCACATGAGTGAAGCCGTCAAGACATCCAGCCTGGCCGGCGCCGTTTCCCCGATGACCCCGGTGCTGGTCTGCGCGTTCGCGATCTTCCTGCTGTCGGGGATGGACGCGGCGATGAAGACGCTGGTTATCGCCGTCGGCGTCTACAACACCGTGCTGTGGCGCAGCATGGTCGCGACTGTCGTCGCCGGTGCAGCCTGGTCTGCAGGGGCGCGCTCAAAGCCAACCCTTGCGGTGCTGCGGCTGCATGCGCTGCGTGCCGCTGTCGTCGGCATCGTCCTGATATGCTTCTTTTGGGGTCTGGCCAGGCTGCCGCTGGCGGAGGCGATCGGGCTCAGCTTCATCGCGCCCCTGTTCGCCCTCTTCCTCGCCGCCTTGTTGCTGGGCGAGCGAATCCGACGGCAGACGATATGGGCATCGCTGGCCGGCATCGCCGGCGTCGCGATCATAATGGCCGGCCAGTTCGGGCGGGAAAGCTATTCGCACGATGCCATGCTGGGCACGGCGGCGGTGCTCGTATCGACGGTGTTCTATGGCTACAATCTGATCCTGGCGCGGCAACAGGCGCAGTTGGCCAAGCCAATCGAGATCATGTTGTTCCAGAACCTTTGCGTCGCCATCCTCCTCGGCCTCGCCGCGCCGTGGCTCGCGGTGGCACTGCCGACCAACCTTTGGCTTCCCCTGGCCGGGGTGACAGTGCTGTCGCTTGCCGGGCAATTCCTGATGAGCTGGTCCTACGCCCGCGCCGAGGCGCAATATCTGATCCCGACGGAATACTCGGCCTTCATCTGGGCCATCGCGCTTGGCTGGTTCTTCTTCGACGAGGCGGCGACCTGGACCACGCTGACAGGAGCATGCCTGATCGTCGCCGGCTGCCTGATCGCGGCGCGCTCAAACCCGAAGCTGGCCGAGCCGATCGAGGCGACAGTCTGACGGTGCCTGTCGTCAGCCGCGCCGTGCGGCCTCGATCGCGGCGACGTCGATCTTCTTCATGTCCATCATCGCATCAAAGGCGCGCTTTGCTTCATCGCCGCCGGCAGCCATCGCCTCGGTCAGCACGCGCGGCGTGATCTGCCAGGAGACACCCCATCTGTCCTTGCACCAACCGCATGCGCTTTCCTGGCCGCCATTGCCGACGATGGCGTTCCAGTAGCGGTCGGTCTCTTGCTGATCGTCGGTGGYGATCTGGAACGAGAAGGCTTCGTTGTGCTTGAACACCGGCCCGCCATTGAGGCCGAGGCAGGGGATGCCGGCGACCGTGAATTCGACCGTCAACACATCGCCCGCCTTGCCGGACGGATAGTCGCTGGGCGCACGATGGACGGCACTCACCGCGCTGTCGGGAAAAGTCTCGGCGTAGAAGCGGGCTGCAGCCTCGGCGTCTTTGTCGTACCATACGCAGATCGTGTTCTTGGCGATTGCCATTGCTTGTCCCTTTCCCTTTTTGAAGCCATTGCGGCCCGGTTTCCCACGCACCCCCGGCGGCGATTCAGAGTCAGCCTCGACGGTGCGAGCGCAAAATGCGCTCATGCCACCGGATGTTCCGCCCACGAAACGATGTTCCTGTGAGCCGGATTTTCTGCATTCGAGTTGACCGAGGCCGGCGCTAGCCAAGGAGGTTGCGCAGCGTCCGCATGAACACCTTCGACCCGATCGGGATCAGGTCGTCGGGAAAGTCATAGTCCGGATTGTGCAGCGCCGGGTGCCACTCGCCCGCGCCAAGGAAGAACATCGCCGATGCTGCCTTGTGGCCGAACACGCCGAAATCTTCCGAGGCGCGCATCGGCAGGTTTTCTTCGCCGTGCGGGACGCCCTCCTCGTCGAGCGCTCGCCGCAGATGCTCAACCGCCTCCGGTGCGTTGACGCTGGCCACGAACACCTCATGATAGTCCCACCGGGGCGACAGACGATGCTCGGCGGCAATCCGCGTGACCAGGGCTTCCGCGGCGGCGCACAAATTGGCCATGCGGTCGTCGCGCCGGGTGCGCAGCGTCGCCCAGATCTCGGCCTGGCCGGGCGCAATGCCGAACACGGCTTCGCCCATCTCGGCATGGGTGACGGTGACCATGCTGAAGTCGTCGTCGGCAAAGGTTCCGCGCCCGAGCGCAGGCAGGGCCGGCATCAATTGGCTGATTGCCACCATGGGCGAGATGCCGGTCTCGGGCATCGACGAATGCGCGGTCTTCCCCTCCAGCACGATGCGCATGCCGCGCGATGCACAGTTCACCACGCCGGTCTTGAGCCGGACCTCGCCGAGCGGCACGCCCGGCAGATTGTGCAATGAAAACGCGAAATCCGGCCCAATCGCGCCGAAGCGCGGATCGGCTACGACGCCGGCCGCGCCGTTGCCGGTTTCTTCCGCCGGCTGGAACATCAGCACGACACGGCCGCGAGCCGGCCTCTCGCGCCCCAGCTGACGGCCAAGCGCCGCCAGGATCGCGGTGTGTCCGTCATGGCCACACATATGCGACTTGCCAGGCACCAGCGATGCATGTGGCGCGCCGGACAGTTCGTGGATCGGCAGCGCATCGAGTTCCGAGCGAAACAACAGCGTCGGTCCGGCCTTGCCGCTTTCGTAGACCGCCGCCACGCCGTGCCCGCCCAAGCCGGTCAGCACCTGGTCCGGTCCCGTATCGGCGAGGAAGTCGACGACCTCTTTGGCCGTCCTCTCCTCCTCATTCGAGATTTCCGGGCGCTGGTGCAGCTGGCGCCGCCATGCCATGAGCTCGACGATGTCTCGATTGGTCAGGGTCACGTTGTCGGCCTCCGCTTGCGTTCTGCATAACACACGCAACGAAACTTCCGCCAAGGGACAAAGGCGGTCAATCCGGAGCGGGTTGTGCCAGAGCGAGTTCCGGAATGGCGCGCGCCCCGACTACCAGAGTTCAGATGTCGGGATCATCGAGAATGCGAGAGAGCGTGCTGCGCCCAAGCGCACTCATGGCGGGGTTGGTGCGATGGTAATACCAGACGAGACCCAACGCCTGCTGGAATGCCCAAGCCGCACCACGCTGCCACCAAAGGTCCTCAACTTGAAGGCCGCACCGAAAGGTCGCCCTTCGCTCGCGGTCCAGAAGATGCCACGCGACGACCAAATCCAGCGACGGGTCGGCTGGTCCGAAACTGCCGACATCAAGCACTCCGACAAGACGCTCGCCCTGCACGAGAAGGTTTGGTGGGATAAGGTCCTTATGACTCATCACGACAGGCCCAGCGGATGGCAACTCGCGGAAGCGAGCCCACAAGTCGCGCAGGCGAGCCACGTCGAGAAGGCCCTCGCTGTTTTCAAAGCAAACATTCATCCAATCGTCATGATCTGAGAGATGTCCACCACGTCCTTGACCGTCGAAGCGTCGGCCCCGTGTGTCCGCTTTGCGCAACGATGCCACGAGGCGCGCAAGGTCCAGGGCGAACGTCGTCGATCCACTTAGCCCGTGCGGCGTGGCGACCTCGCCTTCGATCCACGTTTGCAATGCCCATGGCATTGGATAGTGAGGACCTGGCTTGCCGAGCCCAATCGGTTGAGGCGTCGGAAACAGGCAATGTTCTCCAATCTCGACCATGGCAGCGGCCTCCGACCGAAGCATATCGGCGCATTCGGTCGGGTTCATCGCCCGCAGTGGGAACCGCGCAGCGCTCTTCGAGCCAATGCGGAAGATGGCATTGACGGTTCCCGAAGATCTAACTGAGGTGATGTCCTCAAGACGATACTGGGGAAACTGATCGCGGATCATCTGGCGGGCGATATCRATGTCGATATCCACCTGATCGTCATGCATCATGAGTTCTCGTCCTGCCGAGCTCGGCATGAAGGGCAAATCGTTTGGTGGTTTTAGCGAATGCACGGACCTATGTCCGCTTCCATGTCTTCGCAGTCGATCCCAAAATGTCTGAAACGAGGCACTTTTCAGACAGGCAGCCCAGGGTCGGGAACTTGCGGCTTCCGGTCCACTCGCCCGACCCGAAACAGGAAGCCGACCCCCGCCGCCGCCCAGTCACCATGAGCCAGGACCATCATGAAGTCCGCGCGGCGTATCGAGACGCCTGTCATCGCACACCCCCAGTGAACCCGATGCTCGTCCCGCGTGCCGTCAACACCTACGGGAAAAATTCCAAGCCCGATGTGCTATCCTGCGAGAAACAGACGACTGGACCGAACTCGAACGAATCCGCACCGGTTGCAGACAAGGCGTCCCCGCTTCGGGTACAGTTGCGCCGAAAGCGACAATCATCGAAGGAGACTATCGAGGTGAACGAAGACGCCGCCAGCCCAAGGCCGCTCGCGGAGATTGCCAGCTATCATGCCCATATCTACTACGACGGGCAAAGCGAGCGACAGCATGCCGAATGGCTGCGCCTTCGCATCGGGGAACGTTTCCGCGTACGCCTGGGCAATTGGCATGAGCAGAAGGTTGGCCCGCATGATCAGGCAATGTACCAGGTCTCATTTGCGAGCGAGATTTTCGCCTCACTCGTGCCGTGGTTGATGCTGAACCATAGGGGGCTCAGCATACTCATCCACCCGAATACGACCAACCCAAGGCGCGACCATCTGGTCGATCCGATCTGGATAGGCCGGCCGCTGGCCGTGAACGGCGATAGTCTCCCGGACGATCATGAGGCGGAAGAGGCGCTGCCGCCCAACACCAACCCGTCTCTCTCGGCCTAGCAATTCTCGGCGCAAGCGTCCGCGCGGGCGAGGAGAAAGGCGGCTTCCCGCATGTTGCGGGTAAGCGTGGCCGCAGTCTCGAATTCGGAGCGGGCCTCGGCCAGCCGGCCGGCCCGAAACAGGAAGTCGCCCCTCGCCGCCGGCAGTGGCGCATAGTTGCGCAGCGCGGCGGCGTCGGCAATCTCGTCCACCAGCCGCAGGCCGGCTTCGGGCCCGAAGGCCATGCTGTGGGCGATCGCTCGATTGAGATCGACCACCGGTGAGGGCATCACGGCCCGCAGCCGGTCGTAGAGCGCTGCAATGCGGGGCCAGTCGGTATCGGCCGGGCTGCGTGCGCGCGCATGGCAGGCCGCGAGTGCGGCTTGCAGTGCATAGGGGCCATCGCCCCCGAGCGTCTCGGCGCGAGCCAGCGCGTCAAGGCCCCGGCGGATCAGCAATTGGTCCCAGCGTGCGCGATCCTGCTCGGTCAGCGGCACCAGGGCACCGTCCGGGCCAATGCGTGCCGGCAGGCGCGATGCCTGGATTTCCATCAGGGCCAGCAGGCCGAACACTTCGGCATCCTCGGGCATCAGCCCCGCCAGCATGCGGCCCAGCCGTTGCGCTTCCCGGCACAGGCCCGGCCGGACAAGATCGTCGCCCACCGTGGCGGCATAACCTTCATTGAAGATGAGGTAGACGACCTCCAGCACCGAGGAGAGCCGCGCCGTGCGTTCGGCGCCGCGCGGCACCTCGAAACTCAATCCGGCCTTGCCGATCGTCCTCTTGGCGCGGACGATGCGCTGGGCGATCGTCGCCTCAGTCGAGAGGAAGGCACGGGCGATCTCGTCCGTCGTCAGACCGCCGATGACACGCAGCGTGAGCGCGGCGCGGGCGTCGGCCGAAAGCACGGGATGGCAGGCCGTGAAAATGAGGCCAAGCAATTCGTCGCCTAGATCGTCGTTCATGGCCGCTTCGATCATCCCGGGCGTGTCGTCGACCTCGCCGTCCAGCTCGCGCGCGATCTCCTCATGCTTGCGTGCGCGCATCTTGTCGCGACGGATCGCGTCGATGGCGCGGCGCTTGGCCACCGTCATCAGCCAGGCACCGGGATTGGCCGGAACGCCGGTACCGGGCCATTGCGACAGGGCAATGACCAGGGCGTCCTGCGCCAGTTCCTCAGCACGGTCGACATTGCGCACGACGCGGGCCAGACCCGCGATGAGCCGGGCCCGTTCAATGCGAAAAATCGCTTCGATCGCCTGGTGCGTCTCGCCTGCTGTCATGCCGCCGCATTGTCGGCCAAAGTCACAAGGCAGGCAAGCAGGCTGCGGCCGACAGTCGCTAGGGCCGCTGAGCTTCGCGCGGGTCCGTTCATGAATTTCCGTGACCTCCGGCGTCCGCTACTCCTGCCAATCAGCCATCTCGTACAACGGCCGGATTTCGATCTCGCTCGGTCCCGGCATGGGGTTGGGGCAGCGCTTCACCCAGGCGACCGCCTCATCCATGTCCTTCACTTCCCAAAGCCAGAAACCGGCGACCAGCTCGCGGGTCTCGGCGAAAGGCCCGTCGATGACCCTGCGGCCGGGACCATCGAACGCAATACGCTTGCCTTCCGAGGAGGGTTTGAGGCCATCGGCGGTGAGAAGGATGCCGGCATTGCGCAGCTCGTCATTGTACTTGCCCATCGCCTCCATCATCGCCGTCGTCTCGGGCGTGGGGACAAAGCCCTTTTCGCTGTCTTCGGTCGCCTTCACGAACACCATCACACGCATCGTCTGTCTCCTGTTCTGAGCCGGCCTCATCGACCTCGCATCGAAACGACGAACGGGGTCTACGGAAATCGACATCGTCCCGCAAATTTCTTCGACGGTTGAGGCGCGCACCCCGCTTCCGGGCTGGGGATCGAAGTCGGCAATGGTCAAAAGCCGGAAGCGGACACCCGAAGACAATGGTTGCGAACCGCTAGCGTCCCAGGCCTGGCTCGGCAGGTCGCGATACATACTCGGGAAACTCCGCGGCGCCTCGGCTCAGGGCCTTCACCATGAGAAGGCCGTCATCAAAGAAGCCGTTTCGAACATAAAACTGGTGCGTGGGTTCCTTGCCAAGCACCATGGCGATACGAAAGACAGCGCATCCAGTCCGCTCGCCCTCCGCCTCGATCCACGCCATCAGCCTGCTGCCCGTGCCAAGGCGGCGCAGCGTCGTGTCGACCACCACATGGTCGGCTTCGATGTACTTTCCACACCAGAGCTGAATGCCCGTCCAGAAGCCGGAGACACCCACTATCCGATCGCCGACATAGGCCGCGATACAGCGGTAGTTGCCCTGCGCGAGCATGGCCGAGAGCCGTTTCCGAAACGCTGCTTCGTCCAGGTGCGAGTGGCTCAGCCGGTACACCGGATAGATCGAGAGCATCTCATCGAGCCCGTTGAGTTCACGAATAACCACCTCGTCGGCCACGACAGCCCTCCTCCCCTGTCGTTCCACTTTGCGGTCGATCCCGGCTGCGGTCCAGTGGGATCATCCAAATCGGGGGATTGAGCCAGTGGCCGCTTCGGGTCAAAAACGGGGCCTGGCGATCGGCGCTGACGGCGGACAAGTTTCACCTGACCAAGTGGCTCCCGGCCGGCAAATCCCGACCACTACTGCGTCTCTTCTCGTTTCCCGTTCAGCTGCGCCCGCGCGTCGCGGATCGAGGCGGCATAGGTCACCAGCGGCCGCTTGACGCCGTGGTTGATCAGTATTCGCCGTGTCTGCGGCGAGGCGCCCGATATGATGAAGCGGACACCGGCGCGCCTGGCCTTGTGGGCGGCGCCCTCGATGACATTGGCCGCGGTCGAATCGAGGAACGGCACGGCCGAGCAGTCGAGGATGAAATTCCTGCGCTGGTCGGCGATGCGGTCGAGCACGGTGCCGACAGTCGATGCGGCGCCGAAGAAGAACGCGCCGGAGATGCGGTAGACGACGGTGTCGACGTCGCTTGCCTCGCTGGCATCATAGGCGCTGCCGCTGCTGTCGGCGACATCCTCCTGCACCAGCGGCAAGTCGGCCTCGACCGCGATCGACTTGGCCATGCGGTCGATGAACAGGATCGACCCCAGCACGAAGCCGACGACGATGCCCTCGGTCAAGTCGCGGAATACGACGAGCAGGAAGGTCACCATCAGCACCAGCGCGTCGCCGCGCGACGCGCGCAGCAGCGTGGCGAAAGCCTGCTTCTCGAACATGTTCCAGCACACCACCGCCAGAACGCCGGCAAGGGCGGCAAGCGGGATGTAGCTGGCGAGCGGCGCGGCCACCAGCATCAGAGCAAGCAGGATGGCGGAGTGGATCATGCCAGAAATCGGTCCATGCGCGCCGGCCCGCACATTGGTCGCCGTGCGGGCGATGGTGCCGGTGGCGCAGATGCCGCCAAACAGGGCCGAGGCGATGTTGGCGAAGCCTTGCGCCACCAGCTCACAGTTGGAACGGTGCCGCCGACCGGTCATGCCGTCGGCGACGACCGCCGACAGCAGCGATTCGATCGCGCCTAGCAGGGCAAAGGCTATGGCATCCGGCAGCACGTCAATCATCCTGCCCAGGCTGACTGGCGGCAAGGCAGGCATTTGCAGGCTGCGAGGGATGCCGCCGAAGCGGGTGCCTATCGTTTCCGCCGGCAGCGCAAACAGCGCCACAACCAGCGAGGCCAGGCCGATGGCGATGAGCATGGCGGGCCATGTCGGCCGCCAGCGCTTCAGTCCGGCGATGGTGACGATGGTCAACACCGCCACGAAGGTCGCGGCTAGGTTGATGGTGCCGGCCGCCTCACCGATCGCCATCAGCTTCGGCACCAGCGGTCCAGGCTCCTTGCCGGCAAGTTTCAGTCCGAACAGTTCGACGATCTGTCCAGAAAAGATGATGACGGCGATGCCAGCGGTGAAGCCGACCGTCACCGGATAGGGGATGAACTTGATGTAGGTGCCGAGGCGGAGATAACCGATGGCAAGCAGGAAAACGCCGGCCATCATGGTCGCCAGCAACAGCCCGTCGACGCCGACCCGGGCAACCGTTGCTGCCACCAGCACGATGAAGGCGCCGGCGGGCCCACCGATCTGGAAGCGGCTGCCGCCGAGCGCCGAAATGATGAACCCGCCGATGATCGAGGTGTAGAGGCCACGCTCCGGCGTCACGCCCGAGCCAATCGCGATCGCCATCGACAGCGGCAACGCGACGATGGCGACGGTCAGGCCGGACATGAAGTCGGCCTTGAACTGCGGCAGATGGTAGCCCTCGCGCCAGACCGTCACCAGCTTTGGCGTGAACAGTTCGGAAAATGTCGGCTTTGCCGACCCTTGGGCCGACTTCTGGGCCGACCTCTGGCCCGGTTGATGCACTGCCCGCTGCGCCTGATCCATGGACTGGTTTCCGCTCCAGAAGGCGGCGGGATCGTCGGCAGGACTGTCGGCGGTCGCCGTCGCGACTTTATGCCGGCTCAGCCTTCGGATCCGGCGGCACGACAGGCTTGAGGCGCACGCCCCTGCCGCCGCGCTCGCTGGTCTGGTTCTCGCCGATCAGCTCCACCCCGGCCTCATCGAGAGCCTGGATGACCTTCATCAGCGTATCGACCACGCCCCTGACCACGCCGTCGCTCGCCTCCATCCGCTGGATGGTCGGAAGCGAAACGCCAGCGCGTTCGGCGAGCGTCTTCTGATCGACGCCGGCCAGCGCCCTTGCGGCGCGCATCTGCGCGGCAGTGATCATCGGCCGAAATCCCCGTCTGAGTCTGCGGCTATAGCGTATAATACCATCATTGTGATGTTTCAAGCATCAACATGAATGTCTGAGACGTAAGCGCCTGTTTGTCCATTTTGTCAGATACTTCCTGGGGACTTCGAGCTAGGGTGTTCCATCTGGGGCAGGGGGTAGCGCGGTTGAATCTTTTCAGGAGCGTAATGACATCGGCATGCGTGCTGTCGGTGGTTCTTTTGCTGGCAGGCTGCGGGCATGGGCTGATCAACCGACTGATTTGATTTCTGCCCGGGGCCGTCAATCTGCAATTTCGCTTTCGTCGTTCAGGCGGCGTCCGCGTCCCCGCTGCAACGCGCGGGCCGCCAACCAGCACAGCATTGCCCAGGCGAAGCCGGCGCACCAGCCGGCCAGCACATCCGACGGCCAGTGGACACCGAGATAGATGCGGCTGACGCCGACCAGCAGCGTCACCAGCACGGCGAGCGACAACACATAGATCTTCGTCACCCTTCCCGGCAGGAAACTCGCCGCCAGCGAGCCGAGCGTCAGATAGGTTACCGCCGACAGCATGGCGTGACCGCTCGGAAAGGACAGCGAAGTTTCGTTGACCAGATGCGAAACGAGTTCGGGCCGCGGCCGGTCGACACCGAGTTTGAGCAGGCTCGACAGCACCTGGCCGCCCGCCACCGCGACGAAGATGAGCAGCGCCGTTGCCGGACGGCGGATCAACAACAGATAGACGATCGTCGCCGCCGTGATCAGCACCAGCACGGCCGAGCTGCCGAGGCTGGTGATATCGCGCATGGCGCCTTCCAGCCAAAGCGGGCCGATCGGCACACCCGGCTGGCCCGGCTGGCGGAAGGCGAGCAGGATTTCGGTGTCGAAGGCGTGCGGCGTGGTGGCCCGCGCCACCTCCATCAACTCCTCGAACCCCCACAGGCAGCCGGCGATGACCAGGCCGGCCAGCAGCACCGGGAATTCGATCCGGTTCAGCAGTGCATTGGCGGCGTTCTTCATCGGCAACTGGCCCGTTACAACCGCCCCTGCAGATAGGGTCCGAGCGTGATCAGCGCCACGGCGGCGATCGCCAGCACGATGCCGGTCGCCTGCAGCGTGTTGACGCGCTCGCCGAAGAACATCAGGGCGACGACATTCACTGAGACCAGCTGGATGACGGCCGAGAGACTGAACGACACCGACATGCCGAATTCGCGGATCAGCCGCAGCATAACCAGATTGCCCAGCGAATAGAGCGCCAGCGTCAGCAGGATCTTGCCAAGGCTCGGCGCCATGCCCCACTGCTTGGCCGCCATCGCCGCCAGCAGGAAGATCACCGTCGAAAAGCCAAGCTGCAGCAACCCCGAAAAACTCAACGTCCTGTCCCCTCTCGAAGCGGATCGCGCCGCGTGTATCGCGGACTTGTTTCCGAAGCGCGCCGGGACGTCAAGCGACGTTGATCAAACGAAGGCCTTGGCAACGGCAGGATGGAAGCTCAAAGTGCCGGCATCGCCCAGCCTGTCGATTGAAGGGCGGTCGGGGGTCATGATTCGCATTCTGCAAAACTTGTTGCGACGCTGGAGCGAGCTTTCTCTCGCGCTGCAATTCCTCGTTGCCGGCGGCTTTGGCCTTCTGGCCGTCATGCTGGTGGTGGGCGCCTGGGTGACGACACAGATCCGGGACGGCGTCATCCGCAATTCGGCTGCCACGACGGCGCTCTATGTCGACAGCGTGATTGCGCCGCTGCTGCCCGACCTGCGCAAGAGCCAGGAACTCAGCGATAGCGTCAAACAAGCGCTCGATGAGACGCTCGGCCAGGGCGCGCTCGGCAAGCGCATCGTATCGTTCAGGCTCTGGCGCCGTGACGGCATGGTTCTCTATGCGAAGGAGGCGGGTTTGATCGGTCACCGCTTCGATCTGAGCCCCGGGCTGCGTTCCGCCTTCCAGGGCAATGTCGTCGCCCAGTTCGATACGTTCGACGAGAACGAAAGCCAGGCGGAGGCGATCGGCTTGCCGTTGCTCGAGATCTACAATCCCGTGCGCGAGCCGTGGTCCGGCGAAGTGGTGGCCGTCACAGAATTCTATGAGGTCGCCGACGACTTCAAGACCACCCTGGCTTCCGCTCTGCTGTCAAGCTGGCTGATCGTGGCCGGCGCGACCCTGGCGGCATTTGTGCTCCTGTCCGGCATCGTCCTGCGCGGCAGCCGCACCATCGACGACCAGCGCGGGGCGCTGCGCCGCCAGGTGTCGGAGCTGCAGGGCCTGGTAGCGCAAAACAACGCCTTGCGGGTTCGCGTGCAGCGGGCGTCCCGCCGCGCCACAGCGCTCAACGAACGATACCTGCGCCGCATCGGCGCCGACCTGCATGACGGTCCGGCCCAACTCGTCGCGCTGGCGGCACTGCGCATGGATAGTCCGGTATTTTCCGGCGATGGCCATTCGAGCGAAAGCCGCTCGACCGAGGTTGCGATGATCCGCAAGACGCTGGAGGATGCGATGCGCGAAATACGCGGCATCTGCACAGGCCTCGTCCTGCCGCAGATCGAGACGGCCGCCACAACGGACATCCTGCGGCTGGCCGTCAACGAACACGAGATGAGGACAGGGACGTCGGTGACACTCACGCTGGCCGGACACTTGCCAGAACCCGGCGCCTCCGAGAAGATCAGCATCTATCGTTTCGTGC
>NZ_JBFULQ010000135.1:0-12460 GCF_054049815.1 Mesorhizobium sp. P5_C1
GTATACATTGCAGGCCAGCTACTCCTGGCACACGCCCGGTCACGGCGGCGGCGTCGCGTTCCGCAAGAGCCCGGTCGGGCAACTCTTCTATCAATTCTTCGGCGAGAACACCTTGCGGTCCGATATCTCCGTATCGGTCGGTAAGCTAGGCTCGCTTCTCGACCACACCGGTCCGATCGCCGAAGGCGAGCGCAACGCCGCCCGCATTTTCGGGGCGGACGAGACACTGTTCGTCGTTGGCGGCACGTCGACGGCCAACAAGATCGTCTGGCACGGGACCGTGAGCCGCGGTGACCTGGTCCTGTGCGACCGCAATTGCCACAAGTCGATCCTGCACTCGCTGATCATGACGGGCGCCGTACCGATCTATCTCATCCCGTCGCGCAATGGTCTTGGCATCATCGGCCCGATATCGAGGGACCAGTTCACGCAGCAATCCATCAAGAAAAAGATCGCGACAAATCCGTTCGCCAAGGGGAGCAATGGCAAGGTCCGCCTAATGGTGATCACGAACTCGACCTATGACGGCCTCTGCTACAATGTTGATGCGATAAAGAAAACGATCGGTAGTTCGGTCGAAGTGCTCCACTTCGATGAGGCCTGGTACGCCTACGCCAATTTCCATGAATTCTACGACGGCTATCACGGCATCTCGTCCGCTGATCCGACCCGATCGCCCAACGCGATCACTTTCGCCACGCATTCGACGCACAAGCTTCTCGCTGCCTGGTCACAGGCGTCGATGATCCACGTCCAGCATGGCGAGAACAAGCGGCTGGACATGGCCCGCTTCAATGATGCCTTCATGATGCACACGTCGACATCTCCGCAATACGGCATCATCGCGTCCTGCGACGTCGCCGCGGCAATGATGGAGCAACCGGCGGGCCGTGCTCTCGTTCAGGAGACGATAGAAGAGGCGCTGAGCTTTCGTCGCGCCATGACGGCGGTCAGAAATCAAGTCAAGGACTCCTGGTGGTTCGACGTGTGGCAGCCGGACGCCATCGCCAAACGGCCAGCCGAGAGCAAGGCGGAGTGGGTCTTGAAGCCCGGCGGTCGATGGCATGGCTTCGAGGGTCTGGCCGAGAACCATGTGCTGGTGGATCCGATCAAGGTCACGATCCTTAGCCCGGGGTTATCGGCAAACGGTGACATGCAGGAACATGGCATCCCGGCAGCGGTGGTCGTCAAATTCCTGTCGGCGCGCCGCATCGAGATTGAAAAGACCGGGCTTTATTCCTTCCTTGTCCTGTTCTCAATGGGCATAACCAAGGGCAAGTGGAGCACGCTGGTAACCGAGCTCCTCAATTTCAAGGAGCTGTACGATCAGAACGCGCCGCTGAAGAATGTGCTGCCTGCGCTGGTCGACGCGCATCCCGCAGACTACGGCGAAATGGGCCTCAAGGACCTATGTGAGCAGGTGCACAAGGTCTATCGCCAGGACAATCTGCCGAGGGCGCAGCGGGAGATGTACACGACATTGCCGGAGATGGCGATGAAGCCGTGCGATGCCTATGAGAACCTCGTGCGTGGCCGTGTGGAAAGCGTTGAGATCGACGGGCTGATGGGGCGCACGCTCGGGGTGATGGTGGTGCCATATCCGCCGGGCATTCCGCTGATCATGCCTGGCGAACGCCTCACCAAAGCTACCAAGTCGATTCACGACTACCTGCTCTACGCGCGCGATTTCGACACGAAATTCCCCGGTTTCGAAACGGATATTCACGGACTGCGCTTCGAGCCGACGCCGACCGGACGCCGCTACCTGATCGACTGCATAGTGGAGGGGTGACAGATGATCCCGCGTGACGTCAAATCACCGACCACTGCGGTTCCCTTCCACAAACTGCTCAAGATCGTCGCGATTGTCGACGACACCAATCCCCAGACAAAAGTTCTGCTCGACCAGATTGCGGCCGAAGGCTTCRAGATCGAGATTGCCGACAGTCCCGATCGTGACGTCTCGGAGGATGCCTCGGTGGGCGCCTACATCGCATCGATCGACGGGGATCGCCTCGAAGGCGCACGCAGCCTGGGCAGGGCGGTGCGGGGCATCGGGTTCCGTACGCCGCTTTGGGCGCTGGCCGACACAAGGCAACTCGCCGACATGGCGGTGCTCGCCCAGACCGGCGAGGTCGACGGCTATATCTACCTTGGCCAGCAGACCCCTGCCTTCTATGCGAAGCAGGTCGTTGCCAGCCTACTGATGTACGGAAAGACCCTTTTGCCTCCATTTTTCGGGGGGCTGATGGCTTATGACGGGGAGGCCAACATCGCTTTCGACTGCCCCGGCCACCAGGGCGGCCAGTTCTACCGAAAGTCGCCAACCGGTCAGCTGTTCTTCAAACACTTCGGCGAGAACATCTTCCGCAACGATCTGTGCAACGCCGATGTCGATCTCGGAGACCTCCTCATCCACGAAGGTCCGGCGGTCGAGGCACAGCGCTACGCCGCTCGCGTGTTCGGCGCCGACAAGACATACTTCGTCCTGAACGGCACCAGCTCCTCCAACAAGATCGTTGCCAACGCCGTGCTGAAGCGCGGCGACCTGGTACTGTTCGACCGCAACAACCACAAATCGTTGCATCAGGGCGCCCTGGTGCAAGCCGGCGCGATACCGACCTTCCTGCCGACCGCGCGCAACTCGTTCGGCATGATCGGCGCCGTCGACTGGAGTGCCTGGGACGAGGACTATCTGCGCGAGCAAATCCGCAACAATCCGCTGGTCGATGACCCGGAGAGGTACAAGGCCAAGCGGCCGTTCCGCCTCGCCTGCATCCAACTCGCTACCTATGACGGCACCGTCTACAACGTTCGCAAGGTGATGGAGAAAATCGGACACCTCTGCGACTACGTACTGTGGGATGAAGCCTGGATCGGCTACAACGCTTTCCACCCGCTGTTCGAAGACCACAGTCCCATGCGTATCGAGGATCTGGGGCCAGAGATGCCGGGGCTGTTCTCGACCCAGTCCGTCCACAAGCAGGGCGCCGGTTTTTCGCAGGCCTCGCAGATCCACAAGCGCGACGAGCATATCAGCGGCCAGCGTCGGTTCGTCGAGCACAAGCGCTTCAACGAATCGTTCCTGATGAATGCCTCTACCTCGCCCTTCTATCCCTTGTTCGCCTCGCTGGAGGTGAACGCCAAGATGCATGAGGGCAAGGCCGGCGAGATGCTGTGGGACCGCTGCATCGCGCTTGGAATCGAATGCCGCAAGAAACTGCGCGAATTCAGCCGCTTCTATGAGGAGAATGGAGAGGGTGACGAAGAGAAGTGGTTCTTCGACCCATTCGTGCCGGACAGGGTGACAATCCGCAACTCGGCCTTTTCCCCGGACGTCGAAGACGTGCCCTGGGAAAGCCTGCCGACGGATGTGCTCAAACGGGAGCAGCAGTGCTGGAATTTCCATCCGCAAGCCAAGTGGCACGGCTATTCCGGCTACGTCGACGGCTACGCGATGGTCGATCCCAACAAGCTGGCGCTACTGACCCCCGGGATCAACCGCAAGACCGGCGACTATCTCGACTTCGGCGTTCCCGCGACGGTGGTCGCCAACTATCTGCGCGAGCAGCGGGTCGTGCCGGAGAAGTGCGACCTGAACAGTTTGCTGTTCCTGATGACTCCGGCCGAAGACGAGAGCAAGCTCAACACGCTGATCGCGAAGCTGGTCAAGTTCAAGAACCTGTGGGATCGCGATGCGCCATTGCCCGAGATCCTGCCGACCGTGAGCGCGGCGCACAGCCAGCGCTATGCCGGGTATACGATCCGCAAGATCTGCAAGGAGATGCACGATTTCTACCGTGCGGCGAACGTCAAGGACCTGCAGCGGCAGAGCTTCAGGGCGTCCAGCTTCCCCGAGCTCGCGATGTCTTCCGAGAAGGCATACGAGGCGCTGGTCGCGAACGACGTCGACTACGTCCCGCTGGACGCCATCAAGGGCCGCATCTCGGCCACGCTTGCGCTGATCTACCCGCCAGGCATCGGCGTGGTGGTCCCGGGCGAGCGCTGGGATGAGAAAGCCCGGCCGATGCTCGATTACTTCCTTGCATTCGAGGAGTCGTTCAATCGCTTTCCCGGATTCAATTACGAAGTGCAGGGCGTCTACCAGGAGAGGATCGACGGCCGCATCAAGTTCCACACCTACGTGGTCAAAGAGTGAGGGCCGGATCCACACCGGAGGAGGAGCACCATGCCACAAGAACCGCAGCCGAAACGCATGAATTTGATGCAGCTGACCTTCATCGTGGCGGTCAACATGATGGGCTCCGGCATTATCATGCTGCCAACCAATATGGCAAAGGTCGGTGCGATATCCCTGCTGTCGTGGATTGTCACGGCGCTCGGTTCAATGGCAATCGCGTACGGCTTTGCCCAGGCCGGCCTTTTCAATCAGCGTCCGGGCGGCATGTCGGCATACGCCGAGGATGCATATGGCAAGTCGGGGTACTTCCTCGTCTTCATCCTGTATTTCCTGTCCCTTGCGATCGGAAACGTCGCCATCGGCATATCGGCTGTCGGATACCTGTCGTCGTTCTTGCCCGCGCTTTCGGCGACGCCGGTGGCGACATGTGTCAGCCTGATCTTCCTGCTTTGGCTTACGACAGTTGCCAACTTCGGCGGCCCAAGCATAACCGGGCGTATCGGGTCGATCACGGTTTGGGGCGTCATTATCCCGGTGGGCCTGCTGTCTGTCTTCGGCTGGTTCTGGTTTAGCCCCAGCACTTTCGGCGCGGCCTGGAATCCGCACGGGCTGAGCCTGGGTGAGGGTATGGGCTCCAGCATCGCGCTGACGCTTTGGGCTTTCCTGGGGATGGAATCTGCCGCCCAGAACTCCGCCGCGGTCGAGAACCCAAAACGCGACGTGCCTTTGGCATGCCTGTTCGGAACGCTTGGGGCCGCAGCGATCTACATTTTGTCGACCACTGTGATTCAGGGCATCGTGCCGAACGAGGAACTAGCCAAGTCGACCGGGCCGTTCGGCCTGGCCTATGCGCATATGTTCAACCCGTTCGTGGGATCGATCATCATGGCTCTGGCCGTCATGGCATGTCTGGGCTCGCTGCTCGGCTGGCAATTCACGATCGCCCAGACCGGCAAGGCGGCGGCCGACGAAAGGATGTTCCCAGCATTCTTCACCAAGGTGAACCGCATGGGGGCGCCGGTTACCGGCATGATCGTGATGGCTGTCGTGCAATCGCTGCTCGCACTGATGACGATCTCACCGACACTAAGCGAACAGTTCGCAGCGTTGGTGAACCTGGCGGTCGTCACCAACGTGCTGCCATACATCATAGCGCTATCGGCTCTCGTGATCATGATGAAGTCGGCAGGCGTGTCCGGATCGAAGTACGCATTCAACGTGTTCATCGTGACGGTGGCGATGCTCTACAGCACCTATGCACTCTACGCCTCGGGCCACTCGGCGGTGATGGGCGGCATGCTGGTGACGGCGCTCGCTTTCATCATTTGGGGTTTCCTTGCGCCTCGTTTCAGCGGGCAGGCAGGCACGCCGGCGCGTGCAGCGGCAGCCTGAACTGGGGCATGGCAATGCGCTCGACAGGAGGACAACACATGCAAGCCGCACAGCAGAAAGCCGCTCGCCGGCATGGTATCGGTGCCCTTGGCCTCCTTGCCGTGGGCATCGGCGTTGGCCTTGCGCTCCTTGACGCGATCCCGGCTTCAGCCGCTACCCTCGATCGGGTTCGCCAAGCCGGGAAACTTGTATTCGGCTATCGCGCCGACGCCCGGCCGTTCTCGTTCGACGACGGGGGCAAGCCCACCGGGTATTCGATTACGCTTTGCCAAAACGTGGCAGACGAAGTCAAAACAGAGCTTGGCATTGCCGACCTGAAAGTTGAATGGGTTCCGGTCGCTGTCGAAGATCGCTTTGCTACGCTCGAGCAGGGCAAGATCGATCTCCTATGCGGTGCAGAGGTCACGCTGGAAAGACGGAAGCAGGTGTCGTTTTCCATACCCATCTTTCCCGGTGGCATCGCTGCGATGCTCAGGTCGGATGCTCCGCGGGCGCTGCAGGATGTCCTCGCTGGCCGGCCGGCATCCGGCCCCATCTGGCGTGGTTCGCCGGCGCAGATCCTCGAGGACAAGACCTTCTCGGTCGTTTCCGGCACTACTGGGCAGTCATGGCTTGAGAAGCGGTTGAACGAATTCCAACTGACGGCAGAGGTAGTTCCTGTGGAGAGCTACGATGCCGGCACGATGCGAGTGCTGGACCGCACGAGCGACGTGTTCTTCGGGGATCGGTCGATCCTCGTTGAAGCCGCTGCCGGCAACCCGTCAGGTGCCGACTTGATGGTTCTCGACAGGCAGTTCACCTCTCAGCCGATTGCGCTAACGATGGCGCGAAACGACGATGATTTTCGCTTGGTCGTGGATCGATCCCTTAGCCTGCAATTCTCATCAAAGGAGTTTCGCGATCTGTACACGAAATGGTTCGGGGCACCAGATGACGAGGTAACAGCCTTTTTCCGTCAGAGCGCATTGCCAGAATAGTTCTCACGTAGAATATATATTACCACGCTAGATGAGCAGGTGGTGCCTATCGGCACGTCGCCAGCCAAAAAATGAGATAGCGCAGTCAATGCAGCCGMCATCCTGATTGCAGGGCGAGCCTGCGCTCATGACGAGGAGCTTGGGCCTGAGACGCCGCCGGCGCCGATGCCCCAGGATATCGTTGCAATTCCGCAGGTTCCTTCAACGTCTCTTTTGGGGCTGCCTTTACGACCGACTACGTGTCGCGCGGCATCACCAATTCCAACAGTAGACCGGCAATACAGGGCTACGTTGAACCAAGTGTCGAACTCCCGACTGTCGGACGTGAAGAGCTGGATGTCCGAGGAGTAAGACACCTGCGCATTTCATAGCTTGCAGCGCAGCTGCAGAGCGCAATCCGTGGCCAATCGCCCGCGTGCGATCATTCGCCCCTGCTCACCTGGTGCCGGAGCTCCCGGCAAGGGGCAGGGAACGCTACGGTAACTTACTCCCTGATCCTTGATTGCGACGTCGCCGACGACAATCAATGCTTCAAGCGCCAGTTCTCCTTGGTCCGATGTCAGACACAGCGAGCCGTTCGGGAGAACGAGTATTCGGTGGCGTGTGCCGTCTCGCGGCGCAGGACTTCATACGTGATCGCGGGCTGGGCCACGCCAGTACCTTGAAGGACGAGGGGCATGAGGACAGTTGGGGTGCATTCGGAGGTAGGCAAGCTGCGGACGGTCATGGTCTGCAAACCTTCTCTCGCTCATCAACGCCTGACGCCGGGGAACTGCCATGATCTGCTTTTCGATGACGTGCTCTGGGTCCACGAGGCCCAGAAGGATCATTTCGACTTCGTGCTCAAAATGCAGCAGCGGGGGATCGAAGTCCTTGAATTGCATGACCTTCTTGCCGAGACCCTGGAGCAGGCCGACGGGCGTCGGTTCGTGCTCGACAGGCTGATCACGCCGAATTCGGTCGGCTTCCAGAACGCTTCGTTTATGCGGCCTTGGCTGGACGAGCTTGAGGCGACGCGACTTGGCAAGCACCTCATCGGCGGGATTACGATCTCCGACCTGCCTGACGGGATCGGCAAGGCGATGATGGTCGAGGCCTTCGGAGGAGTTGAATTCATCCTGCCGCCGATACCCAACACCTTGTTCCAGCGCGACCCGTCGTGCTGGATTTATAACGGCGTCACCTGCAACCCCATGTACTGGCCCGCGCGCAAGCCGGAAACGCTGCTTCAGCGTGCGATCTACAAATTCCATCCGTCGTTCCGAGAGGCTGACTTCAAGATCTGGTGGGGCGACTCCGACGAGTCGTTCGCCAGCGCGTCGATCGAGGGCGGAGACGTCATGCCGATCGGTAACGGCGTCGTCCTCGTCGGCCTGGGCGAACGGACGACCCATGAGGCCGTGGGCCAGTTGGCTCTCGAGCTCTTTCGCAACAAGGCCGCCACGCGCGTCGTCGGGTGCCTCATGCCCAAGAGCCGGGCAGCGATGCATCTCGACACCGTGTTCACGTTCTGCGACCGCGATCTGGTCACGATCTTCGAGGAAGTCGTCAATCAGGTCAGGTGCTTCAGCATACACCCCCTGGACGACGAAGGGCATTTCGAAGTCCGTCGCGACGAGCAGCCGCTTCTCGCGGTCGTACAAGAGGCACTTGGCTTGAAACGGCTCCGCTCCGTGCCGACCGGCGGCAACGCATTTGAGGCCGAACGCGAGCAATGGGACGATGGCAATAATGTCGTCGCCCTCGAGCCTGGGGTGGTCGTTGCATACGACCGCAACACCTACACCAACACGCTTCTGAGAAAGGCCGGCGTGGAAGTCATCACCATCCGGGGCGCCGAGCTTGGGCGAGGCCGTGGCGGCGGGCACTGCATGACCTGTCCTGTCTGGCGTGACCCTGTCGACTGAACCGGTCACCACTTCTCAAGGGAGAGAACGCATGAGCTTCAACCTCCGCAACCGCTCGCTGTTGACGGTACAGGACTATACGCCGCGCGAGTTTCAGCATCTGCTCGACCTCGCCCGCGACCTGAAGCGCGCCAAATATGCCCGCACCGAGCAGATGCATCTTCGAGGCAAGGAGATCTGCCTGATCTTCGAGAAGACCTCGACGCGCACGCGCTGCTCTTTCGAGGTCGCCTGCTACGATCAGGGCGCCAACGTCACCTATCTCGATCCGGCCGGCTCCCAGATCGGGCACAAGGAGTCCTTCAAGGACACAGCGCGCGTGTTGGGACGCATGTTCGACGCGATCGAGTATCGGGGATCGGCGCAAAAGGGGGTGGAGGACCTCGCAAGATATGCCGGAGTTCCGGTCTACAACGGGCTGACCGACGAATACCACCCGACTCAGATGCTCGCCGACGTCATGACCATGCGCGAGAATGGCGACAGGCCGATCACCGACATCAAATACGCTTACGTCGGAGACACCCGCTCCAACATGGGGCACTCGCTCATGATTGTCGGATGCCTGATGGGAATGGATGTGCGTATCTGCGGTCCCAAGGAACTCTGGCCGTCCGATGAATATACGAGCATCGCCAAGAAGCTGGCTGAGAAATCCGGCGCGAGATTGACGATCACTGCGGACGTCAAGGCCGCGGTGAAGGACGTGCATTTCATCCATACGGACGTTTGGGTCTCGATGGGCGAGTCCAAGGAGGTCTGGGGCGAGCGTATCAAGCTGCTCAAGCCCTACCAAGTGAACTCTGCCATGATGAAAGCCAGCGGCAACCCGCAGGTGAAGTTCATGCACTGCCTCCCTGCGTTCCACGACACGGAAACCGTCCTTGGCAAGCAAATCGCCGAGAACTACGGCATGGCTGACGGACTCGAGGTTACCAACGACGTGTTCGAGTCGGAAGCCAACGTCGCGTTCGAGCAAGCGGAGAACCGAATGCACACGATCAAGGCACTTCTCGTCGCGACTTTGGGGGACTGACCGAATGCGGGTCGTGATCGCGCTTGGCGGCAACGCKCTTTTGAAACGCGGCGAACCGATGACGGCGGAAGTCCAGCGCAGGAACATCCGTACCGCGGCTATAGCTATGGCGCCGGTTGCCTCCGCACACCAGCTGGTCATCAGCCATGGCAATGGTCCGCAGGTTGGCCTGCYCGCATTGCAAGGGGCAGCCTATAAGGCGGACGAGGCCTACCCGCTGGATGTCTTGGGTGCTGAGACGGAAGGCATGATCGGCTACATGATCGAACAGGAGCTCGGCAATCTGCTGCCGTTCGAGGTACCATTCGCCACACTGCTGACCATGGTCGAGGTCGACGGTAACGACCCAGGGTTCAAGAATCCAACCAAGTTTGTCGGCCCTGTCTACGACGAGGCGCAAGCGCAACAGATCAAGGCCGAAAAGGGATGGACGTTCAAGCTCGACGGCACAATGTGGCGCCGCGTCGTTCCATCGCCGCAACCGAAGCGCATCTTCGAGATGCGGCCGATACGCTGGCTGCTGGATCAAGGTACGGTCGTCATTTGCGCCGGTGGTGGCGGCATTCCTACGATGTACGCGCCCGATTCCGACCGCAAGCTCGTTGGCGTCGAGGCGGTCATCGACAAGGACCTCTGTACGGAGCTCCTTGCCCGCGAGCTTGATGCCGACCTGCTCGTGATGGCGACCGACGCGGAGGCGGTATTCCTGGGGTGGGGCACGCCGCAGGCCAAGGCGATCCACAGGGCCAGTCCAGAAGCAATTTCGGAGCACACGTTCCCCGCCGGCTCGATGGGTCCGAAGGTCGATGCTGCCTGTCAATTTGCGAGGGCGACGGGTCACATGGCAGCCATCGGCGCACTTGCCGACATCGAGGCGATCGTGCGGGGCGAGAAGGGCACAATTATCGGTGGGGGCTTCACGGGCCTTAGCTACCACTAGGCATCTCCCGCCCAACAGATTGGAATTCTTGGTAATGCAAGCCTTGGATCCGACCAAAAGCGAAACCGCCACCGGGCGAGTCGTTTCCGCACCCGAACAGGGCCTGCCACCGCATTCGGAAAGCCGCAAAAGCCTCGGGATAGCGGCGTGCACGGCGATTGTGGTCGGTAACATGGTCGGGTCGGGTTTCTACCTGTCGCCCGCTGCCGTCGCCCCCTATGGCAACCTTGCGATCCTGACCTGGATTGTAATGGGCGCAGGGGCAATCTGTCTGGGGCTGACCTTCGCCAGACTGGCGCGTTTGGCTCCGGCGACGGGCGGACCTTACGCCTATACCCGCCTGGCCTATGGCGACTTTCCCGGCTTTCTCATCGCGTGGGGCTACTGGATATCGATCTGGGCTTCGCTGCCGGTAATCGCCGTCGCCCTTGCTGGGGCTGTGGTCGACCTGTTCCCGATGCTGCGGGGTCGTGGGATGGTCGTCGCCCTTACCTTGAGCGCGATCTGGGTTGTCGTGTTCGTCAACCTGCGAGGGGTAGGCGCCGCCGGCCTCATGTCGCAGGTCACAACCTACGCCAAGCTAGTGCCGTTCGGAGCCGTCGCGGTGGTGGGCCTGCTCTACGTCGACACCTCGCACTTCAGCGAGTTCAATCCGAGCGGCCTGCCAATCCTGCAAGCAGGCGCGGCGCTTGCGCCGCTGACAATGTTCGCTTTCCTGGGGCTCGAGTCGGCCACTGTCCCTGCCGGCGATGTCCGCGACCCGGAGCGCACGATTCCCCGCTCAACGGTGCTGGGGATCACAATCGCAGCGACCCTCTATGTGTTAGGAACGATCGTGGTCATGGGCGTCTTGCCGCGGCAGGAACTCGTCCATTCGATCGCTCCGTTCTCCGACGCAGCTCGTGTGATGTGGGGGCGCGCAGGCGCGATCTCGATTGCGATCGCGGTGATCCTGTCATCGATCGGTGCGCTGAATGGCTGGACCTTGCTGATGGGGCAGGTGCCGATGGCGGCGGCGCGCGACGGGCTGTTCCCACCGCTTTTCGGCAGCCTGTCGACGCGAAATGTCCCGGCGATCGGAATCGTGGTCTCGGCTGTGTTGGCGACCCTGCTCGTTCTCGTTCAGGCTGCCGGGTCAGGAGGCTTCTCGGCGTTCTACACACTGGTCGTTGGCTTGAGCACGATGGCAGCGGTCATCCCTTACGCCTTCTGCGCCTTGGCAGGCAGCCTTGTCTCGGCACGTGTCAGCGGCGGCGCGCGTATCCCGCGCGTGACCGCCGTCGAACTTGTGGCGTTCGTATTCGCCATGTTCACGCTCTATGGTTGTGGAGCAGAGCCGGTCCTCTATGGCTTGGTCCTGTTGCTGCTCGGTATTCCGGTGTACGTCTGGCAGCGGCGACGCGCCATCACGATGGCCTGATAGGGGCTCCAGTCATGCCGATCGGTGGTCCTCTCCTGGAATCGGACAACCCTACGCCGCTGCCCAGCGTTCCAGCGGTGACCTCGCGGCATCAGGACCTTGGGCGGATCACGTTGACCGTGCTGTTCATCGGCGGTCTGCTTGTTACCAGCATCTGGATCATGCGGCCGTTCCTGCCGGCGCTCCTTTGGGCTACGACGCTGGTTCTCGCGACCTGGCCATTGTTGCTTCGCGTACAGCACTACGCCGGCAACCGCCGTGGCATTGCGGTATTAGTGATGACCTTGGCGGTGCTGCTGGTTCTTATCGTGCCGCTTTGGGCGGCGGTGAGCACAGTCGTCACCAACATAGATGTAATCGGCGACATGGCGCGCACGCTGCTGTCCCTGCGGGTACCGCCCCCCCCGGATTGGCTGGCCGGAATTCCCGTGGTTGGGGCTCGGGCCGCCGAGGCATGGGGCAGGTTGTCTTCGGCTGGCCTGGATGAACTGGCACCCAAGCTTACTCCCTATGCTGGCGCGCTGACACAGTGGATCGCATCGGCTGCCGGAGGCCTCGGCAGCATGCTCCTGCAATTCCTGCTGACTGCCGCCATCGCGGCGGTAATGTACGCCAAGGGGGAACAGGCGGCGGCTGCGATGATACTC
>NZ_JBFULQ010000136.1:0-12375 GCF_054049815.1 Mesorhizobium sp. P5_C1
GCTGCAGCTGCTTCAGCGCATCGGCGAATTCCTGCGGTGTCATCGGCTTCTGCTGGCCATCCTCGCCGGGCTTGCCGTTTTCGCCCGATTGACCTTGCTCACCGTCCTGGCCCAGCTGCTCTTCACGGTTCTGTCCGCGCTGGCGCTCGCCGCGCTGCATCTGGTCCATGCGGAATGTGTCGTTCATCATCTCCTGCTGGCGCCGCAGGATTTCGCCGAGCTTGTCCATCTGCTGGCGCATCTCGCTGTCCTGCTGGCCGCCTTGCTGCTGACGGCCGGCCTGGAGATTGTTCATCATATCCTGCAGTTGCGACAGCAATTGCTGCGCCTTGTCGCGATCGCCCGACTTCGCCAAGTTCTCGATCTGGTCCATCATGCGGTCGATATCGCTCTGGCGCAGTTCCTGGCCGTTCTGCTGCATCTGCGGCGCGTTGGGATTCTGCTTGGCGCGTTCGGCGAATTCCTGCAGGAACTGGTTCATCGCCTCGCGCAGTTCCTTCATCGCCTTTTCGATTTCCGCGTCGCTGGCGCCGTTCTTGATGGCGTCCTGCAGCGCCTGCTGCGCCTGGCGCAGCCGCTTTTCGGCGGCCGAGAGATTGCCTTCCTCGATGCCGAGCGCGATTTCCCAGAGATAGGACACCTCGCTGCGCAGCTGGTCGTCATTGACGGCCATCTTCAGCCGGCTGCGGGCGCTCATGATGGCGAGGTAGTGGGACATGTTGTCGAACGTGTCCTCGGGCCGCAGCGTGATTGCGTCCATCAAGTCGAGCACGTGAGGCTTGGCGTTGGCGTCGAGCGCCAGCAGGCGGCGCTGCTCGAGCACCGCGCGCGCCAGCGGGTTGGCGAATGGCCGCTGCGGCATAACCAGCGTCTTGGTCTCGCTCGACGCGGTGTGCCCGGCATCGTCGGTGGCGACCAGCGTCAGCTTGATGCTGCTGCCCGCCCAGACATGCTCGGTCAGGTCCTTAGTCGTCCGGGCGGCATTCGACTTGCCGCCGCGACGCGGCAGCGACAGCGGCATTTCAGGCGGACCATAGAGCGGATGTGCATTGGGCGCCTGCGGATCGGCGAGCGCGAAAACCGCCTTGGCATTGGCGGCGCCATAGTCGTCGTCGATCTGGTAGTTGAGCTCGAAGGCGCCGTTGGCGGCGCGCTTCGGCTCGCCGACGAAACGGATCTGCGGCGGCTTGTCCGGCATGACCGCGAAGGCCCAGCGGCCGAGCTGATCCTCGCCCGACGTCAGCGTCAGGGTGCCGTCGCCGGTCAGCTTGCCGGTGAACTGGCGCACCTTGGATGGCGTTGCCGGGCTCGCCGCCGGCTTGGCCGTGGCGGCAGCCTGCGGGCCGGCCGGGTCGATGGCGCGGGAATTGCCGTTCTTGTCGGCATAGGCGAGCGTTTCCTCGCCCGAACCGCCGGTGACGCGCAGCGAGACGTCGCTGCCTTCGGGGATGATGAAGGTCGGCGTCGCCTGGTTGACGTCGGCGGTCAGGAAGATCGGCGGCTTGCCGGTATAGGCCGGCGGCGTCACCCAGGCGTCGATGCGCGGTGGTATGGCATCGTGGACGCCATGGGCACTGAACCCGTCGACAATCCTGCCGCCGCTCGGTCCGAAGGAGAAGGCAAAGGCGGTCACCAGCAAAAGTGCGGCCACCGCGCGCAGACCCCAGCGGTCGCGCTCCGGCACGCGCGTGCGAGGCAGGTCGGCGCCAAGGCTGTCGAGCTTTCCGGCCATGCGCTTCTGGTGTTCGCGCCACAGTGCCTGCGAGAAGCTGCTTTCTCGGCCGCTCGGCCGCTCGGTCTGCACCAGCACCGGGCTGTGCAGCAATTGATTGGCCGCTTCGATCCTGCGGTCGATTTCGGCGGCGCCCGGCAAGCGGAAGAAACGCAGCGGATAGAGTGCCGCAAGTGCTGCCACACCGAATGCGGCGAGCAGGCCGATGCGCGCCACGTCCGGCAGGCGCGAGAAGATGCCGAGCCAGGAGACGCTGAGGAACAGGCTGGCGACGATGACGAGCGGAAGCAGCAACGGCCAGCCACGCTCGACCATCATCGAGACCCGCGTCGCCAGCCGGCTCAAGGCAAGGCGCCGGGCCAGACCGCGATGGCTGCTGAAGGTGGGTCGTTGCGTCATCGGCCCTTCCATGGGCGGGCAGGATAGCCCGATCCTCACGACTCGAAGAATACCAGCAAACACGGCAAAGGCGAGGCAGTTTGAGAAAACGTGAAGCTGCCGGACTGGTTGCTGTCAGAACGTGGCGGGGTTGGCGTTGGCACCGCAGACCAGTATGGCGACCCTTTCGCCGGGCGCGGGCTCATACCGCCCGGACAGCACGGCCGCGAAGGCGGTGGCACCGCCCGGTTCCGAGATGATGCGCACCCGGTCCCACAGCGCCTTCTGGGCAGCGACGATGTCGTCGTCGCTGACCAGGATCGAGCGTTCGACAAAGGCCTCGGCGATCGGGAACATCATTTCGCCGACGCGCTTGGGCGCCAGCGAATCCGCGGCGATGCCCTCGGCCGGCGCGTCGACGGGGCGGCCGGCCTCGAAGGCGCGGTAAAGCGTTGGCGCCCCTTCCGGCTCGATGGCGATGATGCGGATGCGGCCGGCGAACCAGGCGGCGATGCCGCCAATCAGGCCGCCGCCACCGACGGCGACCAGCAGCGTGTCGATCTCAGGCAAATCGCTCTCTATTTCCAGCCCGAGCGTGCCCTGGCCGACCAGCGTCTCCTCCTGGTTGAAGGCATGGATCTGCAAGGCACCGGTTTCCTCGGCGAAGCGCTCGCTGGCAGCCAGCGCCTCGGCGTAGCGGGCGCCGCCGACGATGAGCTCAGCGCCGTAGCTGCGGATCCGCTCCAGCTTTGCCGGCGGGCTCACCTCGGGAACGAAGATGGTCGCCTTGTGGCCAAGCCGCATGGCGGCGTAGGCGACCGCTGCGCCATGGTTGCCACCTGATGCGGCGACGACGCCGGCCTTTGGAACCGTTCTCTCCAGGAGGTTGGTGAAAGCGCCGCGCGCCTTGAACGAGCCGGAATGCTGCAGGCACTCGAGCTTCAGGTCGATGGTCAGCGGCGGGCGGTCGAAGTCGGCCATGTCGACGCGCAGCACCGGCGTGTGGCGCACATGCGGCCGAATGCGCGGTTCCATCGTGGCAATGCGTTCGCGTGTGACGGTGTTGCCGTTGCTCATGGACGTCTCCCTGGGATTGACAGTAATTAGTAACTTGGCAAAATAGCTAAATGCAAGAGGTTGATGTCTTCAAGGCGATCGCCAACGAACGCAGGCTGCAGATTCTCGACTGGCTGAAGGACCCGCGCGCGCATTTCCCGCGCCAAGCCGATGGCGATCTGGTCGAGGACGGCGTTTGCGCCCTGCTGATCGCCGAGAAGCTCGGCATCACACAGGCGACGCTCAGCGAACACATGCGCGTGCTCACGCAGGCCGGCCTGCTGCGGGCCAAGCGCATCAAGCAATGGACGTTCTACCRCCGCGACGAGGACAGGATCGCCGACACAAGGGCACTCATCCAGAACCGGTTGTAGCGCCGCCGGCGCAGCGTTTCGGACGGAGCAGCGTCTACCTTAGCCAGTCGGGTACCGAATCCAGCCCGATCAGGTCGTCATAGGTCAGGCGCGGGCGCACGATGTGGAACCGATCGCCGTCGACCAGAACCTCGGGCACCAGCAGGCGGGTGTTGTAGGTGCCGGCCTGCACCGCGCCATAGGCGCCGGCGGTGGAAACGGCAATCAGGTCGCTAGCCTTCAGCCTGGGCAGGTCACGGTCGAGGCCGAGATAGTCGCCGGTCTCGCAGACCGGGCCGACGACATCGACCATCATGCGCGGCGTGTCGGCCGGCGGCTGCACCACCGGCTTTATGTCATGGAAGGCGTCGTAGAGCGTCGGCCGGATCAGGTCGTTCATGGCGGCGTCGACGACGAGGAAATTCTTGGCGTCGCCTTCCTTCACGAAGATCACTTCCGAGACGAGGATGCCGGCATTGCCGACGATCAGCCGGCCGGGTTCGAACATCACCTTGAGCCCGAGCTTGGTGACATGCTTCCTGACGATCTGGGCATAGGCGTCCGGCAAGGGTGGCGGGTTGTTGTCGACACGGTAGGGGATGCCGAGGCCGCCGCCGAGATCGATATGCTCGATGGCATGGCCGTCGGCGCGCAGCGCGCCGACCAGATCGACAAGCAGGGCGAAGGCGTCGTCGAAGGGCTGCAGCTCGGTGATCTGGCTGCCGATATGGGTGTCGATGCCGGTGACCTTGAGGCCTGGCAGCTGTGCGGCACGGGCATAGACCTGACGCGCCCGTTGCCACGGAATGCCGAACTTGTTCTCGGCCTTGCCGGTGGAAATCTTCTTGTGGGTCTTGGCGTCGACGTCGGGATTGATGCGCAGCGAGATCGGCGCCACCTTGCCAAGGGCGGCGGCACGGGCCGACAACAGTTCCAGTTCCGGCTCGGATTCAACATTGAAACAAAGGATGCCGGCGGCGAGGGCAAAGTCCATTTCGCGTGCGGTCTTGCCGACGCCCGAAAACAGGATCTTGCTTGCCGGGATGCCGGCCGCCAGCGCTCGCCGCAATTCGCCTTCCGACACCACGTCGGCACCGGCCTCGARCCTGGCCAACGTCCGCAGCACCGCCTGGTTGGAATTAGCCTTCATGGCATAGCAGACCAGCGCGTCGAGTCCGGCAAAGGCCTGGGCAAACACCCGGTAGTGCCTGGTCAAGGTGGCCGTCGAATAGCAATAGAATGGCGTGCCGACCTGTGCAGCGATATCAGGGATCGCCACGTCTTCGGCATGCAGCACGCCGTCGCGGTAGTCGAAATGGTTCACGAGAGTGGTTCCGGAAGTTGGAGCACGATGAGACCGGGTTCAAAAGACCAACCCGGTGTCATCGGCACTAGATCAGCGGGTCGAGGAAGAACTTCTTGTCCTTGACCGGTTTTTCCGGCTCCGGCGGCACGGGCTGGTGCGCCTTAGAGGCATCCTTGCGCGCCTGGACGGCTGCCTCATAGGGCGAGTCGAGGGCGCCCCTCCGGCCGCAGGCCGAGACGGCCGCAATCGCCACCAGCAGCGTCAGCGTCACCAAAATCCTGCTTCCGGTCATCGATCCATCCGTCCGAAACTTTTTCCAGCCGCCGCTTTTAGCCGAGTTCTCAGAGCATTGCACCCTGGATATTGCTGGTCGCAATAGCTGGGATCACGCCTTGGCGATGCGCTTTTTCCAGCCGCGGATCTGCCTTCTGACTTCCGACGGCGCGGTTCCGCCGAAACTGGTGCGGCTCTTCACCGAGTTCTGCACCGCCAGCACCGAAAAAATATCCGCCGTGATACCTGGATTGATCGACTGCAGGTCTTCCAGCGAAAGCTTCTCCAGCCCCACTTTCTTGTCTTCGGCCAGCGCCACCGCCCGGCCGGTGACATGATGC
Organism: Mesorhizobium sp. P5_C1; assembly: GCF_054049815.1. Taxonomy (NCBI): domain Bacteria; kingdom Pseudomonadati; phylum Pseudomonadota; class Alphaproteobacteria; order Hyphomicrobiales; family Phyllobacteriaceae; genus Mesorhizobium; species Mesorhizobium sp. P5_C1. The sequence goes on from NZ_JBFULQ010000136.1 coordinate 5,440, forward strand.
GCCTCGCGGAACGGCAAGCCGAGCGTGCGCACCAGCCAGTCGGCAAGATCGGTGGCGGTCGCGTAGCCCGAGCCGGCGGCCTTTTTCATCGCCGCTGCGTTGATTGTCATGTCCGAGACCATGCCGGTCATCGCCGCCAGCATCAGGTCGAGCGTCTCGGCGGCATCGAACACCGATTCCTTGTCTTCCTGCATGTCCTTGCCATAGGTCAGCGGCATGCCCTTCATCACCGTCAGCAGGCCGACCAGATGGCCGGTAACGCGGCCGGTCTTGCCGCGCACCAATTCAGCGGCGTCGGGGTTCTTCTTCTGCGGCATGATCGACGAGCCGGTGGAAAAGCTGTCCGACAGCCTGACGAAGCCGAATTGCGGCGTCGACCAGATGATGATCTCCTCGGCGAGCCGCGACAAATGCGTGGCGCAGATCGCCGCCAAGGCGAGGAACTCCAGCGCGAAATCGCGATCCGAAACGCTGTCCAGCGAATTGCGCATCGGCTCGCGGAAGCCGAGTGCCTTGGCGGTTTTGTGGCGGTCGATCGGGAAGCTGGTGCCGGCAAGGGCCGCGGCGCCGAGCGGGCTTTCATCCATCCGTTCGATCGCGTCGCGAACCCGCGAAAGGTCACGCGCAAACATTTCGACATAGGCCATGCAGTGATGGCCGAAGGTCACCGGCTGCGCCGCCTGCATATGGGTGAAGCCCGGCATCACCGTCGCCGCATGCTCCTCGGCGCGTGCCAGAAGCGCCTCGATCAGCCCTTTCAACGCCCCGGCTACGCGGAGGCACTCGTCCTTGACCCACAATCTCAGGTCGACCGCGACCTGGTCATTGCGCGAGCGGGCGGTGTGCAGGCGGCCGGCCGCCGGTCCGATCAGGTCGGCGAGGCGAGCCTCGACATTCATGTGGATGTCTTCCAGCCGGGTCGAGAACTCGAATGTGCCGGTCTCGATCTCTTTCTGAATCGTGTTCAGCCCGTGAGCGATTTTTTCTTGATCGGCCGCCGAAATAATGCCCGTTTGCGCCAGCATCTCGCTATGGGCGATCGAACCTCGGATGTCTTGCGCATAGAGCTTGCGGTCGAACGAGATCGACGCGTTGATCGCTTCCATGATCGCGGCCGGACCCGAGGCAAAACGTCCGCCCCACATCTGGTTGCTGGTCTTCTTGTCGCTCATGGCTATAACCCGTGCTTCGGAGCAGTTTTGAGAAAATGGCAGACGGTAGTAGATTCTTCCCGGCCCCGCGCCTGATCCTCGCCGCTTTGGTGGCGGGCGCGCTGGCCGGCGCGGTCGCGGTATATGTCAGCGAGAGCCGGTCTGGCAACAACGCCGAGCACCAAGTGGCTGTCGGCGACAGCAAGGACGATGTCGCCTGCGCCGCCAAGGGCGAGCGCGCCAAGAAGGTGGCGGCAGCGGCCACCGGCGAGGTCGCGGCATTGTTGCCAGCCGATCCGCCGCAATCGTTGAAGAGCCTTGCGTTCAATGGGCCAGACGGCAAGCCGATGACGCTCGCCGACCATGCCGGCAAGACGGTGCTGCTCAATCTGTGGGCGACATGGTGCGCGCCGTGCCGTGCCGAAATGCCGGCTCTCGATGCGCTGCAGAAGGAAAAGGGCAGCGACGCCTTTGAGGTGGTCGCCGTCAATGTCGATGCCGGCGACGATGTGAAGCCGAAGAAGTTCCTCAGCGAGACAGGCGTCAAGACGCTCGGCTACTACCGGGATTCGACGATGGCCGTGTTCAACGACCTCAAGACGCGCGGGCTGGCGCTCGGCCTTCCCGCCACCATGCTGATCGATGGCGAAGGTTGCCTGATCGCCCATATGAACGGCCCTGCCGAATGGTCGGGGCCGGACGCAAAGCGGCTGGTCGAGGCCGCGCTCCAGCCCGAAAGCTAGGCTCTGTCCACACTCAGGGCAGGCGCGGGTGCGAAGGCCAGGACGCTTCTGTTGCGCTGGCCAGCCGTGTCGTTGCTGACGCGGGGTGCGTCGACACCGGTCAGTTCGTCGAACTCCTCGATGAGGCCAGGCCTGCCGATATAGTAACCCTGGCCGATCTCGCAGGCTTCGGCATCCAGGAATTTCAGTTCGCCGAGCGTCTCGACACCCTCCGCCAGAACCGGCAGGCCGAGGCCGCGCCCGAGCCCCAGAACGGCGCGCACGATCGCCGCGACCTGGCCGTTCTTGTCGACGGATTTGATGAAGGAGCCATCGATCTTGATCTTGTCGAAGGGAAAGGCGCGAAGGTTGGAAAGCGAGGAATAGCCGGTTCCGAAATCGTCCATGGCCACCCGCACGCCCAGCGCCTTGACCTGCCGCAAGGTCGCCAGCGCGCGCGGCATGTCTTTCACAAGCGCCGTCTCGGTGATCTCAAGTTCCAGCCTGCCGGGCGCAAGACCGGAATTCAGCAGTGTTTCGTGGACCTTGCGGCTGAAATTCGGATTGTGAAGCTGCACCGCCGAAACGTTTACGGCCACCGTCAGCGGATTTTCCCAGCGGGCGGCTTCCTCGCAGGCCGCCGTCAGCACCCATTCGCCAATCTGGCCAATGGCTCCACTGTCTTCGGCGATCGGGATGAATATGGTCGGGGGCACGTCGCCGCGCGTCGGATGCCGCCAACGGATCAGGGCTTCGAAGCCGACCATCTTTCCGCTGCTGATCTCCTTTTGCGGCTGGTAGACGAGGTAGAACTCCCTGCGCGCGACAGCCTGTCGGAGTTCGTGCTCCATCACGCGCTTGTCGCGGGCCTCGGCCCCCATCGAGGCCTCGAAATAGCGGTATGTGTCCCTGCCTTCGGTCTTGGCCCGGTAGAGTGCGGTATCGGCATGGGTTATCAGGCTGGCCTGGTTTTCGGCATCCGACGGAAATAGCGCAATGCCGACGCTGGCCGACACGAGGCCACCGCCGACCGAGAGCCTGTTTTCCTCGCGCATCGCGTTCAGCACGGCGTTGGCGATGCGGCCGGCCTCCAACGGGTCGGTCAGGTTTGGGGCGATGATGGCGAATTCGTCGCCGCCCAGCCGCGCAACCATTTGTCCTTGGCGAAGGACGCCGGTGACACACTGCGCAACCTTCTGCAGCATGGCGTCGCCGGCGCCGTGCCCGTACAGGTCGTTGACCTCCTTGAACCGGTCGAGATCGAGCAACAGAAGCGCCAGGTGGCCGGTTTTCCTGGCCCGGCCCATCGCGGCGATCTCCATCTCGAGCCGGCCGGAAAAGCTCCGGCGATTGGCAAGGCCGGTCAAGGGATCGAAATGCGCAAGGCGCAGGATTTCCTGTTCCGCCTTCTTGCGCTCGCGAATGTCGCGGACCGCAATCACGTTGTGAGGCTTGCCACAGTAGTCGATGCTCCTGGCGATCAACTCGACGGGAATGCCCGCGCCGTCGTGGCCCCTCAATTCGGCCTCCTGCGGCTGCTCGCCGAAGCCGGGCATATCGGACCCGAAGAGGTCGCCAAGCTGCATCCCGTTCAGCGCCTCGGTTGCCGTGCCCGTCAGCTTCGCCATGCTGTCATTGGCGCTGATGACGCGGTTGCCGTCGCAGACGATCAGACCCTCCACGGCAGCATTGGCCAAACCGTGCATGCGGTCGGCCTCGAGCTTCTGGCGGCGGAAGCGCAGATCGATCCAAAGTGCCGTGCCCGAGAGAACAAGGATCACCAGGCTGGCGGCCGCCACGGCAAAGGCCTGCGAAGTGGGCGCGATCGTGTATGGCGATATCTCGATCGAGGAATCCGGGACGATCGACACCGCGCCCATCGCGATGAAATGCAAGGTGCAGATCGCCAGCGTCAGCAGCACCGCGCCGCCCAGTGTCGCAGACAGCGATGGGCGACGCAGGACAACCAAAAGCGCCAACGCGGCGAGCGTTACCCCCGCCAGCAAAGAGACCGCCACGAGCAGCGGGTTCCATTCGATCCTGCCCTGCACCTCGAACGCCGCCATGCCGATGTAGTGCATGGTGGCAATGCCACCGCCCAAGATGGCGCCGCCGACGAGATAGTGGTCGAGCCCGTTGCGCAACGTGGCGACCCACATGCCGGCGGCTGTCAGGACAACGGCAGCGGCAAGCGAGAGCACGGAGAGTTCCGGATTGTAGGCGTTTGGTATGCCCGGCGTGAACGCAAGCATGGCGATGAAATGCGTCGCCCAGATACCGAAGCCGGTCGACGCCGCCGCAATCATCAACCAGGCAAGCCGGTTTCGGTTTGTCGACCGGCCGACATGGTGAAGCAGGTTGACGGCAGAAAAGGAAGATATTCCACAGATCAGTGCGGCGAGCGCCACCAGTCTCAAATCGTGTTCATTGACGATACAATTGTAGACCGTCAGCATCTTCTCTCACCTGATCTATCGGGAATAAACAAGGCAATAGCATTGATTAGCCTTTGGTGGTTGAAAGATCGATTAAGTACGCTGCAACCCTGACGTGCCTTACCGGGTAAGGCGCGGCCGCGTGGGATCGGCCCGTCATTCGGGTGGATGCGGTTTCAGGGGGCCGGAAGTGGCGCAGGGGCCGGCCAACCGACCGCAGATCGAGGTCCATGAATCTGAGAGGCCCTAGCCCGTCACGCGATGCGAATCGTCACGACGAGTGCCTCGTGATCGGAACTCGGTCGGCCATCCGGCAGCACGGTTGGAAGAACGGCAGGAGCGCTCGCGACGAGGCCGCGGGTGAAGAACCAGTCGATGTGGCCGATGGGAGTGGGATCGCCGGCCTCGCGTCGTTGGGTGGGTAGGTCGAGCCTGTTGGCGGCCTTCCAGTCGTAACCGCGCCCGGCGAGGATCGCGAACAGCGGTTCGTGCGGCTCGACATCGATCAGCCGGTCGGGCTCGGCGGCGATGCGGGCCGCCCAGGCCTGGGGATCGTCGTGGCGGTCCTCATGGCTGGCCGTCAGCGTGTTGAAGTCGCCGCCGAGCAGCACCGGTGCCTGCGGATCATATTTGTCGATGGCATCGAGGAGATGTCGTGTCTGGACGGCGCGGCCATCGGGATCGGTGCGGTTTTCGAGATGCACCGAGACCACCGTCACCCGGCGGTTGCCGACCTGCACCTGGCCACCGATCGCCATCCGTCCGCCGATACGCGGCTGGCCACGCTCCGGCCGAAACCAACCGCCGGCCGCGTCGAGCCGCACCAGGAAAGGACGAAGCAGCGGAACCGCGCTGATGACGGCATTGCCATGAAAACCTTCGGCATTGGATGCGCCGCCGGTCGCCGAGCGTTCCGCCGCGTTGCCGGCGTCGAGCTCGACGAACTCGACGCCATAGGCGAAGGCATGGCCGAGCTGGTCGGCGAGGGCGCGCAGCGGATGACCATTGCCGGAGCGCGCCATGCCTTCGTCGACCTCGGACAGCAGCACGACGTCGGGAGACTGGCCGACAAGCGTCGCCGCGACGGCATCGCCGTGGCGGAGCCGCTCGACGTTCCATGCCACCACAGTGAGCGTCTCGCCGGCGCTTTCGCGCGAGGCCCTGCCGCCGATCTCGATCTGACCGAGCGCGGGAGTGGCGGCAGCGAGGCGCAGATGGGTGGCGCTATCACGCGGCCCGTCGCGCATGGCCTCGCGGTCGGCGATCGGCACATGTGTCAGCTGCGAGACAAGCATTTCGTCTATCCATTTTTAGCCGGTTAACGACCTGGGCCTTTACGCCAGTTTTCGACGCCCTAGGTACCTAGGGCGCCGATATGACGTTTTCATTTCATGCCGGCGCAAGCCGTCGAGGGAGGAGAGATTGGCTGTCCACAGGCCTGAAAAGGCACAGCAGAACTGTCACATACTTTCTCTATGAGACGGCCCGGGACCTGCGCAACGATCCTTGAAAYGAGCCACTCAACAGGGAATGAGATTCATGTCGATGATCAAAAATGGCCTGGCGGCTCTTGCCGCCGGTGCAATCAGCGTTTCCATGGCGCTGCCAGCGGCCGCTGCGCCCACCAAGTTCGATTTCTGGTTCGGCCTTTCGGGCGACCTCGCACGTGTCGTCGACACGCTGTGCAAGAACTTCAACGCCTCGCAGTCCGACTATGAAGTCGTCTGCACCAGCCAGGGCAACTACGACGCCACGCTGCAGAACACCATCGCCGCCTTCCGCGCCGGCAAACAGCCCGCCATCGTCCAGGTCTATGATGTCGGTACCGCCACGATGATGCTTTCGGGCGCCTACAAGCCGGCCGACAAGCTGATGGAAGAAAACGGCTACAAGATCGACTACGCCGATTATTTCCCCGGTATCGCGCGCTACTACGCGACGTCGAAGGGCGAGATGCTGTCGTTCCCGTTCAATTCCTCGACGGCGCTGCTGTACTGGAACAAGGACGCCTTCGCCAAGATCGGCAAGACCGAGGCGCCGAAGACCTGGGAAGATGTGGGCGCCGACCTGCAGGCCATGAAGGACGCCGGCTACGAATGCCCGATGGCGATCAACATCTCGGCCAATGAAAGCTGGCAGCTGATGGAGCAGTTCTCGGCCATCCACAACCAGCCGATCGCCACCAAGAACAACGGCTATGACGGCCTCGACGCCCGCCTGGAAGTCAACAAGACCAAGTTCGTCCAGTACGTCACCGACCTCAAGAAGTGGTATGACGCCGGCCTGATCAAGATCAAGTCGAAGGACCTCGGCCAGGACATGGTCCAGGCTTTCGCCTCGGGCACCTGCCAGGTCATCATGACCTCGGTCGGCGACCACGGCACCGTCGGCAAGACCCAGAAGGAAGGCATGAACTGGGATGTCGCCGAACTGCCGGCCTACGCCGGTACCGAGCGCAAGAATTCGCTGGTCGGCGGCGCTTCGCTGTGGGTGCTTTCGGGCAAGTCGGACGCGGAATACAAGGGCGCGGCCGCGTTCCTCAATTTCATCCACGATCCCAAGACCGCACTGTTCTGGTCGACCAACACCGGCTACATCCCGGTGACCAAGTCGGGCTTCGACTACATG
>NZ_JBFULQ010000137.1:0-12316 GCF_054049815.1 Mesorhizobium sp. P5_C1
GTCTTGTGAATTAAATCAGGTCTTGAGCAATCGCAGCCAATCCATTTGCCCGATTCACTTTTTAGCGACGGAGTGGCGATTTTGCTCAGGAAGCCCAGGAAGCCGCCATTTGCAGGCCGGCCTCACCTGAATCTAGTGAACCGCCGCGTACATGATCTTTTCCTCGGTTGCCTCCGCCGGCGAAAACTCTTCGACGATACGTCCTTGCCGGCAGACCAGGATGCGGTCCGACAGGTTCATGATCTCCGGCAGGTAGGAGGAAATCACGACGACAGCGAGGCCCTCATCGGCCAGCCGGTTGATGATCTGATGGATCTCGGCGATCGCGCCGACATCGACGCCGCGCGTCGGCTCGTCGAAGATGACGATGCGGGGCCGCTGCACTAGCCCCTTGCCGATCACCACCTTCTGCTGGTTGCCGCCGGATAGCTCGACGACGCGTGCATTGTCGTTGATCGCCTTGATGTTCAGCGTCTTCGTCCATTCGGCCGCAAGCTGCCGCATCTCCTGCTGGTCGATCACCCAGGCCTTTTCGCGGCCCGCCGCCAACAGCCCGCCGAACAGGTTCTCGGCAATGCCCATCGTCTCGAAGATGCCCTCGCTCTTGCGGTCCTCGGTGACATAGACGATGCCGTCGGCCACCGCCTCGCTCGGCACGAGATAGCGCACCGGCTTGTCGTCGAGTTCGATCGCCCCGCCACGCAGGAAATCGCGCTTGTAGATGCCGGAGACGATCTTAAACGTCTCGGTGCGGCCAGAGCCGATCAGCCCGAACACGCCGGTGATCTGGCCCTCGAAGATAGAGAACGAATTGTTGCGCACGACATTGCTCATCGAGATGTCCTGCACCGACAGAACCTTCTTGCCGGCCTTGCGCAATTTCGCCTCGTCGCGCTGCCGATAGATCTGCCCCGACAAAGTACGCCCGACCATGGCGGCGACGATCCGGTCGCGGTCGAAGGCGGATGTGTCGTCGGTGATGACCAACTCGCCGTCGCGCAAGATGGTGATGCGGTCTGCGATATCAAGCGCTTCTTCAAGCGCGTGACTGATGAAGACGATCGACACGCCGCTCGCCTTCAGCCGCCGGATCAGCGCGAAGAAATGCCGTTTCTCCTCTGGCGTCAGCGTCGCCGTCGGCTCGTCGAAGATGATGACCTCGGCATTGTGGTGGACGGCGCGCGCGATCTCGACCATCTGCCRCTTGGCGGCACCCAGCGTCGCCACCATCGCGTTCGGGTCGACGGGAAAGTTGAGGGACTGCAGGAACTGCTGCGCCGAAATGTAGGTGCCGCGTAGCCGGTTGAGGAATTTTTCGGCGCCGAGATAGAGGTTCTGCGCCACCGTCATCGACGGCACCAGGCTGGTTTCCTGGAACACCATGGCAATGCCGGCTTCGAGCGCCGCATGCGGCGAGGCGTAGGCGATTTCGGCGCCCTTATGGAACATCCTGCCGGAGGTGGCGTCGACCACCCCGGCGACGATCTTGGTCAGCGTCGACTTACCCGCGCCATTCTCGCCGAGCAGCGCGTGGATCTCGCCCTTGCGCAGGTCGAAGCTGACGTTCTTCACCGCGGGCACGCCGCGATAAGTCTTGGTGACGTTTTCCAGGCGGACGATCGGTTCCATCAAAACCCTCCCGACGCGAGGTCGACGGACAACACGCAGTCGCCGCCCCTGGAGGCGATGAACAGAAGGCCGGCCCTTTCGGCGACGCTGCAAATGCCGTGGCGCGTGCCGTTGGCGCGGCTGTGCAGGCTGAATTGCGGCTGCAGCTTCTGGTCGAGCCTTACCACCAGCCCGTAGGAGCGGCTTGGCGACCAAGGCTTGTGGATGCCCATGGTGCGGATGCCACCGCATTGCAGCGGTTCAAGGAAGCTGCGGCTGGAAGCCAGGGCCGGCGCGATCCAGTAGGCCGGTGGCACCTGATTGATCATGTCCTGCCGGTAGTGCGTTTCCTGCAGCACGAATTCGATCAGCCGGTTGCGCGGCGCAAACAAGGTCAGCCACGCACCGCCATCGGCGGTCGGCGACAGCCGTGCGGGATAGCCGGGCAGATGCGCCAGCACCGTCGAGCGGTTGCCGGTCGCGCCGTCGAAGCGGACGAGCTGGTGGCGCCAGCTTTCGCTGACCAGCACATCCTGCCCTATGGGATGGAGCCCATAGGGAAAGGCGATCTCGCCTGCCACCTTGCGGAACCCACCGCCCGCCGCATCCCGCTTCCACAGCGAACCGGACGCGCCCTTCTTCATCAGGTCGGCGGCCCATTGCGACGGCGCGTGTTCAGCCGAACCGTTGGCCAGCCACAACATGCCATCATCTGCATAGGCAAGTGCGGTGATGCAGCGCATTCCGGCCGGCAACGAAACCTCCTTGCCGGCAATCAACAGCCTGCCACTCTCCAGCCCGACCGTCAGTTCGCCTGATGGCGACAGCGCCAGCGCCGTGACCGGAGATGGAAAAGTCTCGACCACGGTTGGCACAGCGCCGGCAGCGATAGCGTGTATGGCATTGCCGCTGGAGGCTAACAGCCTGTCGCTGGAAATCAGCAGATTGTCCGGCTCGGTCAGCTCAGCGACAGCCGGCGCGTCGTCCAGCCGCGTGTTCGGGCGGAAGGCGCCGTCGAGCGGCGGAATGGTCACCGCCTTGCCGCGAAACAGGTCAAGCACCGGATCGAGGATCATGAGGCCGCCCCCCAGTAGGAAGCGGGGCTGGTCCAGTTCGGGTCGGCGCCTGATATCTTGTAACGACCGATGCGGTTGTTGAGGATACCGCCGACAAACAGATACCCCCTGTGCTCGCGCATCGAGGTGACCATCGGGTGCGCACCGCCGGTAAGGTCGCCCATCGCCTCGACGATGCCGCCCTTTTCGTTGAACTTCACCACGCCGCCGGTGTTGATGTTGGGGAACAGCCATTCATCCTGCGGCAGCCGGCGCGTCATGCGCTTGCGCATGTCGGGATGGCGCAGCGACAGGTCGAAGCTCGGCGTGCGCATACCGAGCCACGCCATCCAGTAGTTGCCGTCGGAGGCGCGGTTGATGTTGTCGGGGTAGCCCGGCATGTCGCGGATGACGCATTCGGCCGTGCCGGCCTTCGGCCCTTCCAGCCAGTAGCGGTGCACGCGGCAGGCCCAGCTTTCGGCGAAGAACAGCGACTTGCCGTCATGCGCCATGCACACACCGTTGGTGTAGCGGTAACCGTCGAGCAGTGTCTTGGTCGAGCCGTCCTTCGGGTCGTAGACCAGCAAGCGGCCGGTGGCGCGGTTCTCGATCGAATCCAGCGCCCAGTCATGGGCGTCGTAGCGCTTGGTCGAGTCGGTGAAATAGATACGGCCGTCGGGTGCCACGTCGCAGTCATTGGGATCACGCAGTCGCGCATCGTCGACGATCGAGGTCCAGGAGCGCGAGGTCTCGGCCGACAGGCGTTTGACCTCGCGCGTCGGCGACACGGAATAGAGCCCCATGGCGCCGACACAGCTGATCAGGTTGCCTGATTTGTCGAAGGCAAGTCCAAGCGGAAAGCCGCCAATATGGGCAAACACTTCCGACCTGACGTAGTCCGGCGCGAAGAAGCGTACGATCTCACCATGGCGGGTGCCGCAATAGAGATTGTCGTCGCGGTCGAGGATGACATCCTCCGGCCCCTCCAGTTCGCCAAGCCCGATGTGGTCGGCAGCCGAGAGCCTGTTGTCGAGTTCGTATGGCGTGCCCGAACCGGGCGCCGCCGACTGTGTCGCGCCCATCTTGAGATAGACCGGCGCGACATAGACCTCGTTCAGCACCTTGTGGCGGTTCTTCAGCCAGCGGATGTCGATGGTCACCGCCACCGCCAGCATGATGCCGAGCACCATCTGGTTGGTTCCGGTGCCATAGCCCAGCCGGATCAGCCCATTGGTCATGGTCAAGACGATGATGGCGCCCATCAGCYCCTTGATCACCGAGCCGCGCCCACCGCCCAAGCTGACGCCGCCGACCACCGCCGCCGTCAGCGCCATGATCTCGAGATTGAGGCCGGTGCCCGGCCCTGCCCCGCTCAGGCGGCAAGCGATGAGGAAGCCACCGATCGAGGCGCAGAAACCTGAGAAGACATAGGTCATGAACACGGTGCGGCGCACCCGAATACCGGCATTGTGCGCCGAGCGCCTGGAGCCGCCGACCGCCAGCACGTGCCAGCCCGGTCGCGAACGGGTCAGCGCGATATGGGTGACGATGGCGAGGATGATTGCCAGCCAGACCGAGACCGACAAGCCCCAGAAGGTGCTGTCGCCGATGAAGTCGAGCACATCCGACGTGGCTGTCGAGAGCTGCACATCAGCGGCATAGGTGGTGACCAGGATGTCGAACAGTGCCCGCCCGAAGATGAAGGTGACCAGCGTAGTGAGGAAGGCGCGCAGGCGGAGATAGCCGACGAGATAGCCATTGATTGCGCCGAAGACGAGGCCGGTGGCAAGCGAAGCGGCCAGCGCCAGCCAGATCGACTGTTCGAGGATGAAGAAGACATAGACGGCCGAGAAGCACGACAGCGCGAAGATCGAGCCGACCGACAGGTCGATGCCGCCGCCAAGCATCACCACCGTCATGCCGGTCACGACCATCGAGAACTCGCCGAGCTGGCGGGTCGATTCCTGCAGCGAGGTCAGCTTGAAGAAGCCCGGAATGATCGAGCCAAAGGTCGCCAACGTCACCACCAGCGCCAGGAACGGAATGGCGTTGTCGGTCCAGCGCTTGGTCAGGATCTCGCCGACAAGATGGTCGGGCACGAGATTGTAGCGCCAGGACTGGAGGCGTTCGCGAAAGGACATCGGGTCACTGCTGCCAAATCTGGGCTGCTAGAGAAAGAGGTGGCCGGGCAATCCGGCCACCTCGTTGATTGGTGTTGGCAAGGATCGGTCTATTTCGCCGCCGCTTCGGCCTGCAGCGCCTTCAGGTCCCAACAGCTGTCGGGCTTGAGGTCGGCCTTGGTCGTCGCCTTCTCCAGGGTGTAAATGTAGGTGTGCGAGGTGCCGGCCGGCTGGCCGCTCTGCAGCAGGAACTTGATGATGGCGTTCATGTCGCCCGACTGACGGGCAAGCTCGGTCATCACCACGGCGCCATAGGTGCCGTCCTGCAGCTTGTCGCAGTCCGCCGCCTTTTCCCCGCCGCCGGTGGTGACCAGGAACACCTTGCCCTCGAGCTTGGCGTCTCGGATCGCGGCCGAAGCGCCGGTGGCGTCACCATCCCAGAAGTCGATGATCGAGCAAATGTCCGGGTTCTGCTGCAGCATCGTCGTCGTCACGTTGCGCGAGGTCGTCGCATCCCAGTTGGAGTCGGGCTTGGCCACCACCTTGAAGTCGGGATGCTTGTCCAGAACCTTCATGATGCCGGCATACTGATAAAGGCTGGAGGAGTTCGCCTGGTCGCCCTGCACCAGGCCGATCTTCTTCGACGAGTTTTCGCCGCAGCCCTTGATCGCCGCTTCGGCCTCGAGCTGGCCTAGACGGTCCCAGTCGCTGCCGACAAAGGCGTCGGCCGGGAAGTTGGCAGGATTGTCGACCAGGAGCACGTAGGTGCCGGCCGCCTGCGCCTTCTTCATCAGCTTGGAATAGGAGTTGAGGTCCGGCGCATGGATGATCAGCACGTCCGGCCGAGTGTCCGACGAAATGGCGTCGGTGATCGCCTGCGCGCCGGCATCGACGACCCAGTTCGGATCGCGCGTCTCGAACACGCCACCCCAGGCCTCGACTTCGGTCTTCAGATAATGCGCCCAGCCCTGCGCCAGGTCGAAGCCCATCGCCAGCGGCACCAGCATGACGCGCTTGCCCTTCAGCGACTGCGCATAGGCGGCCGGGCCCGGATCGTCGGCGGCAAAGGTGGGCGCGACGAAGGCGGTAACGACAAGCGCTGTGGCGGCGGCCAAGAGTGTTTTGATCAGTTTCATGTCACATCCTCTGTTTTGGTCACTGTGGTTCACCGACGGCCCAACCGTCCGCGTTTGGTCAAGTCTTCTGGTTCAAGAATGATCTCTTAGGGATCATGCTTAGATATCGCCCTGCTGCGCGGTCTGTTCGTCACGTGGGTTGATGACGCCATCGACGATGATCGCCCCCAGAAGGATCGCCGCCTTGATCAGGTTCTGGTAGAGCAGCGGAATGTCGATGATGGTCATGGCGTTGAGCAGGATGCCGATCAGCGCCGCCCCGACCAGCACGTTACGCACCCCGCCCCGCCCGCCGGACAGGCCGATGCCGCCGATCACCGCCACCAGCACGATATCGTAGAGCAGCGTCGAGTTGACGACGCGGGTGTTGATCGAATGTAGGCTGGCCGCCGTCAGCAGGCCGGCAATCAGCGCGACGAAGGCCGACAGCACATAGCGCAGCACCAGCATCGGCCGCACAGGAATGCCGATGTTGCGCGCCGCGACCGGATTGTCGCCGGCGAAATAGATGTAGCGGCCCCATTTGGTGTAGCGCAGGAACAGGTAGAACAGGAAGGCGAGGCCCGCGAAGACGAACACCTCGATGGGAATATCGAGGAAGCGTAGGCCGCCGAGCAGCTCGACCCAATGGCCCTGCGGCACCGGCACGGCATCCTGCGTGATCAGTTGCGAGCGGACGTAGCCGAAGACGAAGGAACCGGTCGCCAGCGTCACGAAGATCGCCGGCACGTCGGCATAGGCGACGAGGAAGCCGTTTAGCAGGCCGATCGCGAGCACGCCGGCCAGCACATAGGCGAAGGCCAGCCCATCCGGCGTTCCTGAATTCAGAAGTTGCAGATACCAGGCGACAGACATTGCCATGATCGCCACGGCCGAGAGGTCGATGCCTCGGCCGATGATGACGACAGCCATGCCGAGCGCCAGTATGCCGAGCACCGACACCGAGCGGACGATGGCCACGAGATTGTTTGGGTCGATGAAGCCCGGCAGGCCGATGGCAGCGGCAATAAACAGCACCACGGCGATGGCAAAGACAATGCCTTCCTGATTCAGGCTCCTGAAATTCGGCCAGCCGATCGCGTTCATGTCCCGCTTACGCCCCAATGGCAGCGCTGCCATCCCACGGAAAGCTAATCGGCTTAGCGCCGGTTCGTCAAATGAATCCGCGTTCAGAAGCCCGGCCGGTGGCGATATTCATCGAGTGGACGCATCGATTGCCAAAACTGGCGCAATGCCCGGAAAAGCCTGGATTTTTAGCAAATGATTGCGTCAATGCGATCGCTTGCGAAAGCACCGACCAAGGCGAAAGGGCAAGGCGGAATTTATCTCCGCATCAGGTGGAAGAATTCGATTTCAGTTCCCCCGTGCGTGGCCGGAAACCTCGGCACCCGCACCTGGTGGCAGCGCGAGGAAACGCAACGCCGCCACCAGCCCGATGGCGCCGATCGCCAGAAAGGCGATGCGAAAATCGACGAGGTCGAGCGCCGGCCGGTCCCTGGCGATCTGCGACAGGTTCAGGATCGCCGCCGCCACCGCGACGCCGAACAGCATCGCCACTTGCTGCAGCATGCTGGACAGTGTCGCGGCCGAACTGCGTTGCGCCGCGTCGATATCGGCGAAGGCCAGCGTGTTGAGGGCGGTGAACTGCATCGAGCGCGACAGGCCGGCGATCAGCATCAGTAGGATCACTAGCGCTTGCGGCGTCTGCGGTGAGATCGCCGCGCACGCCATGATCGACGCCGAGGCGATCAGGCCGTTGACGACCAGCACAGATCGAAAGCCGAAGCGCCGCAACGTCGGCGTCGTCACCGTCTTCATGCCGAGATTGCCGAGGAAATAGGCCAGGATCATCATGCCGGCATCGACGGGGCTGAGACCGAAGCCGACCTGGAACAGAAGCGGCAACAGGAACGGCGTGGCGTTGATCGCCACCCGGAAATTGGTGCCGGCGGCAAGCGTCGAGATGGCGAAGGTCAGCACCTTGAACGATGAGAGGTCGAGCAGCGGATGCGGTGCGCGCCTGAGATGGCGCACCGCCAGCCAGCCGATGGCGACACCGAAGGCGATGAGCGCCACCGTCGGCAAGACACCGTCTTCTGGATGCGCGATGCGTTCGAGCCCGTACAGAAGGCAAGCAAGTCCCGCCGATGTCAGGAAAAAACCCGGCCAGTCTAGCGGTTTTGGGTTGGCCTCGCGGTCGCCGGGAATGAAGCGGGCGACCAGCGCCAGCCCGATTACGCCGAGCGGGATGTTGATGAAGAAATTCCAGTGCCAGGACAGATAGGTGGTGATGAAGCCGCCCAGCACCGGCCCGACCACCGGCGCGAACAGCGCCGGCCAGGTGATCAGCGCGGTGGCGTTGAGCAGCTCGGACTTCGATGCATTGCGCAAGACGAGAATGCGGCCGACCGGCGTCATCAGTGCACTGCCCAGCCCTTGCACGACACGTGCGGCGACGAACTGGGTCAGGTTTTGCGAGAAGCCGCAGGCGAGCGAGGCCAAGGTGAAAAGGATGATTGCCAGCAGGAAGATATTGCGCGCACCAAACCGGTCGGCGAGCCAGCCCGACAGCGGCACGAACACCGCCATGGTCAGCATGTAGACGGTGATGCCGATGCTCATCGCCACCGCCGGCACGCCGAAGGAAGCGCCCATCTGCGGCAACGATGTCGAGATGATCGTCGAATCCAGCAACTGCATGAAGAAGGCGATGGCGACAATCAGCGCCACGCGCCGCGCATTTGTGGCCGTTTCGGGTAAGGCTTCAGTGTCGGGAATGGCAGTCATGACGGAACCGGTTTGAACAGCAATTAGCCGGCCGCGTCCATAGACGGCGTAACAAACTTTCGTGTCGCGTCACGGCCTGTTATGGATGAGAGGCGACCGGGGAAAGTGCACGCAGCAGATGAAACCCATCTATATCGACTATCTCAATGCCCTCGATATCGACGCCCTTGCCATGTCCGATGGTGAAATCATTGCCGCCGTAGAGGCCGGCCTGGTGGCGCAAGGCAATGGCCAGACGGTGATCGAGCCGCGCGTCCATCTCGAGCCGGACCCGTCCTTCCACGGTCATTTCAATGTCCTGCGCGGCTACGTCGCGCCTCTCGACACCGCCGGCGTCAAGATCGTCGGCGACTATGTCGACAACTACCTGCACGGCCTGCCCTCCGAATTCGGCATCCTCAATCTGTTCGATCCGCGCACCGGCACGCCGCGCGCCATCCTCGACGCCACCGTCATCACCGACATGCGCACCGGTGCCGTCACCGCCATCGGCGCCAAGCATCTGGGGCGCAAGGGCTCAAAAGTGCTGGCCCATATCGGCGCGCGCGGCACCGCCTACTGGAATGTACGCCTGCTCGACCATGTCTTCGACTTCGACGAAATCCGCGTCCATTCGCGCCGCCCGGAAAGCCGCGACGGTTTCGCCGCAAAACTCTCCGCCGATCTCGGCAAGCGTGTCACCGCTGTGGCCGACTGGAAGAGCTGTGTCGAAGGCGCCGACATCGTGGTCGAGGCCTCGCGGCTGCCGGAACCGCAGCCCATGTTGAAGACCGAATGGATCAAGCCCGGCGCGCTGGTCGTGCCCTACGGCACCATGAGCGCCGTGGAGCTGTCGCTGACCGACATCATGCAGAAAATGGTCGTCGACGATTGGGGCCAGTGCAAGGGCGGCAAGTTCGGCTCGCTGCGCGCCCATGTCGAGACCGGGCGGCTGAGCGAAAAGACGCTGCATGCCGAGCTTGGCCAGATCGCCGCCGGTCTCAAGGCCGGGCGAGAGAATGACAGCGAGACGATCCTGTTCTGGCACCGCGGCCTGTCGCTGTCCGACATTGCGTTGGGCAAGGCGATGCTGGCCAAGGCGCAGGCGCAAGGCATCGGCCAGCGGCTGCGCTTCGCATGAGTGCGCTCGTCCTCACCGGAGCCGGCGTGGGCACTGCGGATGTCGCCGCTGTGGCCCGCGAAGCGCGCAAGGTGGAGGTCCGATCCGATGTCCTCGGCAGGCTGCAGAAGGCGCGAACAGTGCTCGACCAGGCCGCCGCCTCCGGCCAGCAGATCTATGGCCTCAACACCGGGCTCGGCGCCAATCTCGGCACGACGGTCGAGGGCGACGCCAGCGCCTTCCAGCGCCAGCTGCTGGAAGGACGCAGCGGCGCGGTCGGCGAAGCGCTACCGGTCGAGACCGTGCGGGCAACTATGTTTGCCCGCACGGCGATGCTTTCAACGGGAGGCTCCGGACTTTCGCCCACCGTGTTTGTCGCTTTGGTCGACGCGCTCAATGCCGGCGTCCACCCGGTGATGCCGTCGCTCGGCTCGATCGGCGCCGGCGATCTGGTGCTGATGACGGCGCTTGCCCGCCTGCTGACCGGCGAAGGAGACGCCGACTATCAGGGCCGGCGCATGCCGGCGGCCAAGGCGTTGATGATGGCCCGCCTCGTCCCCATCAGCCTGGCGCCCAAGGACGGGCTGTCGCTGATTAACGCTTCGGCTGTTTCAGCGGGCAGCGGTGCGCTCGTGGTGACGGATGCGCTGTCCGCCCTTGCCCAGCAGCACCAGGCCGGCGCGCTGACCATGGAAGGTATCGGCGCCAATCGCACCATCCTCGACCCGCGCCTGCATATGGCGCGGCCGGCGGCCGGCCAGCAGGAAGCGGCCAAGGCCTTGCAATATCTGCTCGCCCGCGACGAGGCACCGGCGCCGACCACCTTGCAAGATCCCCTGTCGATCCGCTGCATGCCCTCGATCCATGGCGCGCTGATCGAGGCGATCGGCCAGGCGAGACATGCCGTCGAGATCGAACTCAATGCCGCCGCCGACAACCCGCTGGTGCTCAGCGACGACGGGCTGGTGCTGTCGACCGGCAATTTCCACACTGCTTCGCTGTCGCTCGCCTTCGAAACGCTCGGCCTGGCGATCGCCCAGAGTGCCGCCGCGAGCGCTGCCCGCTTCATCCAGCTTACTGGCTCCGGCCGTAACGGCCTGCCGAAATATCTGTCGCCGGTCGGCGGCGCCTCGGCCGGCTTCGTGCCGCTGCAGAAGACGGCGACATCGATCCTGGCCGCCATCCGCCACAGAGCCAATCCGGTGATGCTGGATTTCTTGGCCGTCTCGGAAGGCGTCGAGGACCATGCCACGCAGACACCGCTGGCTGTCGCGAAATGCGCTGGGATGGTCGCGCTGTGGCGGCGGCTAATCGCCTTCGAATTGATGGCGGCGGCACAGGCGGTCGACCTGCGCGACGGGCTCACCCTGGCGCCCCGCACCGCCGCAATTCACAGGGCGATACGCGCGCTGGTCCCTAGCCTGAAGGAGGATCGGCCACTCGGCATCGACGCCGAAGCGCTCTTCGCCGCGCTCGCCAACGGACCCTGGCAGGTGACCTTACGCCCGGCCAACCTTGTCGAGGAACAGCCGTAGTTCACCCGGATCCATGTGCACGACATGCCTGTCCTCGGGATAGGCCAGGCTGTTGACGTCGGCGACATATTCGGAGAACGCCGCGATCCGCTCAGCCTGCAAACGATCATATTCGGCGGCGAAATTGCGATAGACCTTGGAGTGGCGAGGCATGTGCCCACGGTTCTGGCCGAGAATGTCGTCGGCGAACAGATATTGCGCGTCGCAGCCGGTCCCCGCCCCCATCGACAGCATGATCAGCGACGTCCGCTCCGAGATCGCCTTCGCCACCTCGACCGGCACCACTTCGATCTCCGCGCCGATGGCGCCGGCGGCCTCCAGGTGCTTCACCGCTGCGAAGACCTCCATGGCGGTGTCGGCTGTCTTGCCAACAGCCTTGAAGCCGCCCGTCCAGGTGGCGCGCGATGGAATGAGGCCAACATGGCCGATGACCGGGATGGCGTCGTCGGCCATCCGCTTGATCGTGGCGTAGCCGGCGCTGCAATAGACCGCGTCTGCGCCGGCCTTATAGAGCCGGAAGGCCCAGTGCAGGAAATCGTCCGCCGTGCCGATCTCGAAGAAATTCTCCCCCGGCATGGTGAACAGGCTGGGCGCCGCATCGCGGTATTGCGGGTTGAGCACCAGTTCTGGCGGCACCGAGACGATGTCGACCCCTGCCCGCTCGGCGGCCTCGGCCTCGTCCATCGTCAGCACGCGCAGCATGGTGAGCTGGCGCTTGCCCTTCATGGCGCGCAGGTCCGCCACCGTCGGTCTTTTTCGGCTCATCGAAAGAATTCCCTCTGTTACGTGCTGCGGCAGGTCAGCCGATCTGGATCATCACTTTGCCAGCCTCGACCTTCACCGGATAGGTCGCGAGATCGACGCACACTGGTGCGCCCTTGGCAGCACCAGTCTTGTAGTTGAAGCGGCCATTGTGCTTGGGACATTCGATGATGTCGTCCATCACCAGCCCGTCAGCCAGATGCGCCTTCTCATG
>NZ_JBFULQ010000138.1:0-12187 GCF_054049815.1 Mesorhizobium sp. P5_C1
GCCGTGCGCTTTGGCCGTGCGCTTTGCCGGGGTGATCTACGTGCTTCATTGCTTCCAGAAGAAGTCGAAGAAGGGCAGGGAGACACCCAAGCACGAAATCGATCTCGTGACAGTGCGATTGAAGGCGGCCGAGGCGCACTACCGCGAAAACTATGGGAAAGGACCAAAGTCATGACAGAAGACATCACCGCCGAAGTGAGCAGCGGCAACGTGTTTGCGGACCTCGGCTTTGACAATCCCGAGGAGGAATTGCTCAAGGCCAAGCTGGCCCGCGAGATCCGCGCCATTATCAAGCGCCGGCGCCTGACCCAGGCGAAGTCGGCTGAACTGCTCGGAATGAAACAGCCCGACGTCTCCGCGATCGTCACCGGGCGCACGGGTAAGTTTTCAATAGACAGGCTGGTTCGCTGTCTGGACCGCCTCGACTACAAGGTCGACGTGGTGGTTCGCCACAAGCCTCGACGGTCAACTCGTGCTGAAGCCGCTTGATCAGACGGCTTTGCCGACGAGGCATAATTGAGGGCGAGCGCCGCCCTTGCCTGAAGATCGTCAGCCTTGATCACAGGTCGGCACCGCCAATCTCCTGTATTTGCACGCTACGCCACTACGCCTCGATATTGGTGTTGAAACCACTCGAGATGCGGCTCTCTTAATCATCCCCGTCCAGGGGCCGTCCATGTTCCCCCGGATCGAAACGGGGACAGGATGGCAGCTTCGCCTCACAATTCCGAAGGTCTTGCACGCGGCGCACGCATGCTGCGCACAGCGCTCGGACCTGCGATCGCGAGCTATCTCGACGACGCGGGCATCGTCGAAGTGATGCTCAACCCCGATGGGCGTTTGTGGATCGACCGCCTGTCCGAGGGGTTGTCCGACACGGGAGAGCGCCTGTCGGCGGCGGACGGCGAGCGCATCGTTCGCCTCGTTGCTCATCATGTCGGTGCTGAAGTCCACGCCGGCGCCCCACGCGTCTCGGCCGAGCTGCCCGAGACAGGGGAGCGGTTCGAGGGGCTTCTTCCTCCCGTCGTCGCGGCGCCTGCCTTCGCGATCCGCAAGCCTGCCGTCGCCATCTTCACCCTTGAAGATTATGTCGCGACCGGGATCATGTCGGGGCAGCAGGCGGAGGCGCTGCGCCAGGGCGTTGCCAACCGCGCGAACATCCTCGTTGCGGGTGGCACATCCACGGGCAAGACAACGCTCATCAACGCGCTGCTGGCCGAAGTGGCCAAGACTGCCGATCGCGTCGTCATCATCGAGGATACGCGCGAACTGCAATGCGCCGCGCGAAATCTCGTGGCGATGCGAACGAAAGACGGCGTCGCCTCGCTCTCCGATCTCGTTCGTTCATCGCTGCGCCTGCGCCCCGACCGCATTCCGGTCGGCGAGGTGCGCGGAGCCGAGGCGCTCGAACTGCTGAAGGCCTGGGGCACCGGCCACCCCGGCGGCCTCGGCACGATCCACGCGGGCAGCGCCATTGGCGCGCTGCGACGGATGGAACAGCTCATCCAGGAAGCCGTCGTCACGGTTCCACGCGCTCTGATCGCCGAAACGATCGACCTGATTGCCGTCCTTTCCGGCCGCGGCTCCGCGCGCCGGCTGTCCGAACTCGCCCGTGTCGATGGCCTTCGCCCGGACGGCGATTACCTGGTCGCTCCAGCCGTCCTCGAGGGCGACGACAGCCCGACCTTGCTCATCCAAAGCCCTGAAGGAGAAAATCCGTGATCCAACGCCTGCGCCTCGCGCGTCATCGTCTCACCATGACCGTTTCCGTTCCCACGCTCATCCTGGTGATGGCCGCGCCCGCTTTTGCCTCCGGCTCGTCGATGCCGTGGGAACAGCCGCTGCAACAGATACTCCAGTCGATCGAAGGCCCGGTCGCCAAGATCATGGCGGTGATCATCATCATCGTCACCGGCCTGACACTCGCCTTCGGCGACACGTCGGGCGGATTCCGCCGGCTCATACAGATCGTGTTCGGCCTGTCCATCGCCTTCGCGGCGTCGAGCTTCTTCCTGTCGTTCTTCTCGTTCGGCGGCGGAGCGCTGATCTGATGGCGGGTTCGGTCGAACAGGGCGGCCCAATGCCCGATTATGCAGTGCCGGGCTATACGGTCCTCGTGCACCGCGCGCTGACCGAGCCGATCCTGCTCGGCGGCGCCCCGCGCGCCATCGCCATCATGAACGGGACGCTCGCGGGCGCCGTGGGGCTGGGACTGCGTCTGTGGCTGGTCGGCCTCGCAATCTGGGCGATCGGCCATGTTGCCGCCGTCTGGGCCGCCAAGCGCGATCCGCTTTTCGTCGACGTCGTTCGCCGGCATCTGCGCATCCCGGCGCATCTCACGGTCTGAGCGAGGTCGCAACGATGATGAACCTTGCCGAATATCGCAACCGTAGCAGCCGGCTCGCCGACTTCCTGCCCTGGGTGGCATTGGTCGGCGCCGGCATCGTCCTCAACAAGGACGGCAGCTTCCAGCGCACCGCGCGTTTCCGCGGCCCCGATCTCGACAGCGCCGTTCCGGCCGAACTGGTCGCCGTCGCCGGCCGGCTCAACAATGCCTTCCGCCGTCTGGGGTCCGGCTGGGCGATCTTCGTGGAGGCGCAGCGCCATGCTTCGACCCGCTATCCCGACAGCCACTTTCCGGATGCGGCCTCGACGCTGGTCGATGCGGAGCGAAAGGCGGGCTTCGAGGAGGCCGGCGCGCACTTCGAGTCCAGCTACTTCCTGACGCTCACCTATCTTGCGCCCGCCGAAGACACCGCCCGTGCGGAAAACTGGCTCTACGAAGGCCGCGAGAAGAAGGGCCTCGACCCCAATGCGGTGCTGACCGGGTTCACAGACCGCAGCGACCGCGTCCTGCGCCTTGTCGAAGCCTTCATGCCGGAGTGCCGCTGGCTCGATGACGCCGAGACGTTGACCTATCTGCATGGCTGCGTCTCGACCAATCGCCACCGTGTCCGCGTTCCCGAAACGCCGATGTATCTCGATGCCATGCTGGTCGACCAGCCGCTGACCGGCGGTCTTGAGCCGCGGCTTGGCGCGTCGCATCTGCGCATTCTGACCGTCACGGGGTTCCCGACCGCGACCACGCCGGGTCTGCTCGACGAACTGAACCGGCTGGCCTTCCCGTATCGCTGGTCGACACGCGCGATCCTGCTCGACAAGACCGATGCGACCCGGCTGCTGACAAAGATCCGGCGTCAATGGTTCGCCAAGCGCAAATCGGTCGCCGCGATCCTCAAGGAGGTGATGACCAACGAGGCATCCGCACTCGTCGACACCGACGCCGCAAACAAGGCCGCCGATGCCGACATGGCGCTGCAGGAGCTCGGCGCCGACTATGCCGGCATGGCCTATGTCACTGCGACGGTGACGGTGTGGGACGATGATCCCGGCATCGCCGACGAAAAACTCCGCCGGATCGAAAAGGTTATCCAGGGCCGCGATTTCACGGCGATCATCGAAACCATCAACGCCGTCGACGCCTGGCTCGGCAGCCTGCCGGGTCATGTTTACGCCAACGTCCGTCAACCTCCCATCTCCACGCTCAATCTCGCCCACATCATCCCGCTTTCCGCGGTGTGGGCGGGGCCGGAACGGGACGAGCATTTTGCAGCGCCCCCTCTGCTCTTCGGCAAGACCGAAGGCTCGACCCCGTTCCGGCTTTCGCTTCATGTCGGCGACGTCGGCCATACGCTGATCGTCGGCCCGACCGGCGCGGGCAAGTCCGTGCTGTTGGCACTGATGGCGCTGCAGTTCCGCCGCTATGCAGGGTCACAGGTATTCGCCTTCGATTTCGGCGGTTCGATCCGCGCGGCGGCACTCGCCATGGGCGGCGACTGGCATGACCTCGGCGGCGATCTCAGTGACGGTGCGATCGACAGCGTCAGCCTTCAACCGTTCGCCCGCATTCATGATGTCCCCGAGCGTGCCTGGGCCGCCGATTGGATCGTGGCGATCCTGACGCGCGAGAATGTGGCGATCACCCCAGAGGTCAAGGAGCATATCTGGACGGCGTTGAGCTCTCTGGCGTCCGCGCCTGTCGAGGAGCGCACGATCACTGGTCTGGTCGTGCTGCTGCAATCAAATGATCTCAAGCAGGCATTGCGCCCCTATTGCGTCGGTGGTCCCTACGGCCGGTTGCTCGATGCCGAGCGCGAACATCTCGGATCGGCGTCGGTCCAGGCATTCGAAACCGAAGGACTGATCGGAACGGGTGCTGCGCCCGCGGTCCTGTCCTATCTCTTCCATCGCATCGAGGACCGGCTCGATGGCTCGCCGACCCTCCTCATCATCGACGAAGGCTGGCTTGCGCTGGACGATGACGGCTTTGCCGGCCAACTCCGCGAATGGCTGAAGACGCTGCGCAAGAAAAACGCCAGCGTCATCTTCGCCACGCAGTCGCTCAGCGACATCGATGGTTCGGCAATCGCGCCCGCGATCATCGAGAGCTGCCAGACCCGGCTTCTGCTGCCGAACGAGCGCGCCATCGAGCCGCAGATCACCGCGATCTATCGCCGCTTCGGCCTCAACGATCGGCAGATCGAGATCATCGCGCGGGCGATGCCGAAGCGCGACTATTACTGCCAGTCCCGTCGCGGCAATCGGCTGTTCGAGCTCGGTCTGTCGGATGTGGCGCTCGCGCTCTGCGCTGTATCCGCGAAGACCGACCAAACCGCGATCGCCCGCATCGTCGCCGAGCATGGCCGCGACGGCTTCCTCGCTGCCTGGCTGACCCACCGCAATTTGGGCTGGGCCGTTGAACTCGTTCCCGCCCTAACCAGCCCCGCCCTCACCAACAAGGAGAAGTCCCCATGAAACTGCGCCGTTCCCTTGGCAAGCGGCTTGCTGTCGCCCTGCTTGTCGCTCCGGTCACCCTGGCGCCAATGCTGGCGACGCCGGCACACGCGTTCATTGTGTTCGATCCCTCGAACTATACGCAGAACGTCCTGACGGCAGCGCGCTCGCTGGAGCAGATCACCAACCAGATCACCTCGCTTCAGAACCAGGCGCAGATGCTCATCAACCAGGCCCGCAATCTCGCAAGCTTGCCATTCTCCTCACTGCAGCAGCTCCAGCAGTCGGTGCAGCGCACGCAGCAGTTGCTCGGCCAGGCGCAGAACATTGCCTATGACGTCCAGCAGATCGATCAGGCCTTCCAGCAGAAATACGGCAACGTCTCGCTGTCGGCTTCGGATCAGCAACTCGTAACCGATGCGCGCTCGCGCTGGGGCAACACGGTTGGTGGCCTTCAGGACGCCATGCGTGTGCAGGCGGGCGTCGTCGGCAACATCGACACCAATCGCAGTGAGATGTTGGCGCTGGTCGGCCAGAGCCAGGGTGCGACCGGCGCGCTTCAGGCAACGCAGGCCGGCAACCAGCTCCTCGCGCTTCAGGCGCAGCAACTCGCCGATCTCACCGCTGTCGTCGCCGCGAATGGTCGGGCGCAGGCGTTGCAATCGGCCGAGCAGGCCACCGCCGCTGACCAGGGCCGCGAGCAGCGCCGGCGCTTCCTGACGCAGGGCTCGGGCTACCAGCCCGGCAGTGCGCAGATGTTCTATGGCAAGAACTGAGGCCCGCGCGATGGACGGCAAGATCCTCGCTCGCATCGGTGCAGTCGTCTTCATCGCGGTCGCTTTGACAGTGACCGCAATCGAGATGAGCAGCAAGGACGATGAGGCTGATGCCCTTGCGACCCGGGACCGTTCCATCGCGTCACAAGACCCGCTCGCGTCCGAATTGCGCCGCTGTTCCGAGATCGGCGAGGCCGGCCCTCGCGATCCCGTCTGCCTGAAAGCGTGGGCAGACAGCCGGCGCCGGTTTCTCGGTCAACGTGACACGGCAACCGCGCCTGCCGCCGTTGCCCCGAAAACGCTATTCCCTGATGTGCCGGCATCAGCCAACCGGAAAGAAGGGACGCGAACGGATGTGACCGCTCCCGCGATGCAGGTCGAGCCGCCCCGGCCGGAGATTCGCTGACATGGGCGGCATGGGCGTCATCGACCATTTCCTCGAAGTCTTCACGCGCTACATCGACGGCGGCTTCGGCCTGCTCGGCGGCGAGGTCGGCTTCATCGCCACGACCCTGATTGTCATAGACGTGACGTTGGCGGCGCTCTTCTGGTCCTGGGGGGCGGACGACGATATCATGGCGCGCCTCGTCAAGAAGACGCTGTTCGTCGGCGTCTTCGCCTATCTCATCTCCAACTGGAATAATCTCGCCCGCATCGTCTTCGAAAGCTTCGCCGGGCTTGGCCTGAAGGCCTCGGGAACGGGTTTTGCCGTCGACGATCTCATGCGCCCGGGTAAGGTGGCGCAGACCGGGCTCGACGCCGGCCGGCCGTTGCTGGACTCGATCTCGAACCTGATGGGCTATTGGTCCTTCTTCGAGAACTTCATCCAGATCG
This sequence comes from Mesorhizobium sp. P5_C1, assembly GCF_054049815.1. Taxonomy (NCBI): domain Bacteria; kingdom Pseudomonadati; phylum Pseudomonadota; class Alphaproteobacteria; order Hyphomicrobiales; family Phyllobacteriaceae; genus Mesorhizobium; species Mesorhizobium sp. P5_C1. The sequence goes on from NZ_JBFULQ010000138.1 coordinate 6,405, forward strand.
CCTGCATGTTCTTCGCCTGGGCGCTGGTGCTGCTGGCCTTCTTCATCCTGGCAATCCAGCTCTTTGTCACCTTGATCGAGTTCAAGCTGACGACGCTCGCCGGTTTCGTGCTGATACCCTTCGGTCTGTTCGGCAAGTCCGCCTTCATGGCCGAGCGGGTGCTCGGCAACGTCATCTCGTCCGGCATCAAGGTGCTGGTGCTCGCCGTCGTCATCGGTATCGGTTCGACTCTTTTCTCCGAGTTCACCGCAGGCTTCAGCGGCAACACGCCGTCGATCGACGACGCCATGGCGATCGTGCTGGCCGCGCTGTCGTTGCTCGGCCTTGGCATATTTGGACCTGGCATTGCCAACGGTCTCGTCTCCGGCGGCCCGCAACTCGGCGCGGGCGCAGCGGTCGGCACCGGGCTCGCCGCCGGCGGCATGGCAGCAGTGGGCGCCGCGGCTGCCGGCGCCGTGATGTCCGGCGGCGCGGCTGTCAGCGGCGGTGCTGCAGCGGCGGCCCGTGGCGGTGCCGCGACCGCGGGCAGGGCATCCACAGCCTACAATCTCGGCGCGGCCGGAGATTCTGGTTTTTCCGGCGTCGCATCCGGGCTCGGCGGTGTCATCGGCGCCGGCGCCCAGGGTGCCATTTCACCGCTCAAGCGCGCGGCCAATAATGCGGCAGGCAGCATGAAGCACAGCTACCAGTCCGGCGCTCGCGCAGCCTTCGAGACGACGGGCGGATCATCCACCGCTGGCACAATCGGCGCGGACACTGGCAAAGCCGGCTCCGCTCCCGTCGCGTCTTCCGTAGCCGAAAGTCAGCCTGCCTGGGCGAAGCGCATGAAGCGCTCGCAACAGATGACCCATGGTGTCCAGGCCGCCGCCCACGCCGTTCGCAGTGGCGACAGCCATGGCGGCGGCTCCTCGATCAACCTCTCTGAAAGAGACTAAGCATGTTCAAACGACCGTCCACGCACTACGGCAGATCCCCACAACCCGAGACGCCCTACCAACGCGCTGCACAGGTCTGGGACGAGCGCATCGGTTCGGCTCGCGTGCAGGCGCGCCATTGGCGTTACATGGCCTTCGGTTGCCTGGCGCTCGCCGCCGGGTTCTCCGCCGCGCTCGTCTGGCAATCCGCCAACGGCTCGATCGTGCCCTGGGTGGTGCAGGTCGATCGTCTCGGCCAGGCGCAGGCTGTCGCCCCAGCGGTCGGCGACTATCAGCCGAACGATCCGCAGATCGCCTTCTACCTGGCCGCCTTCATCGAACAGGTGAGGTCGATCCCCGCCGATCCGGTCATCGTGCGGCAGAACTGGCTGCGCGCCTATGACTTCGCGACGCAGGGCGGGGCGCTGGCTCTCAACGACTATGCGCGCGCCAATGACCCGTTCACCAAGGTCGGCAAACAGCAGATCGCCGTCGACGTGTCGTCGGTCATCCGCGCATCCCCAGTGAGCTTCCGCATCGCCTGGGTCGAACGCCGCTATCAGGACGGCTCCCTTGCTTCCACGGAGCGCTGGTCCGCGATCCTTACAATTGTCGTGCAGCCCCCGCGCGACGCCGACGCACTGAGGAAGAACCCGCTCGGCATCTACATCAACGCCATCAATTGGTCGAAGGAGCTTGGACAATGACGCCCGCACTCTTCAAGGCCGCCCACTGGGGGTGTCCAACTTTCCTCATCCACGCAATGCCGGCTTTCCGCAAGATGGCCTTTCCAGCACTGCTGCTTTGCACTTCGGCGCTTGCAGGCTGTGCCACCAGGCAGAAGCCGCCGGAAATTTCCTATGACGATCCGATCCCGGCCGTGCAAGCCGTCGATCAGCCCCCGCCCGTCAAGGTGGTAGAGCTGTCAAAGCCGCTGCCGCTTCCAGGCCAGTTGAAGCCGGTCGGCAAGGACGCAAAGCCCGAGCCGGAACCGTCCGATCCGACCGCGCGCGTGAACCTGGCCAATGCGGCCGCGCGCATGCAGCCTGTCCGCAACGGGTTCATCAACTCGATGCAGGTCTATCCCTTCGTCGATGGCGCGCTCTATCAGGTCTATGCCTCGCCGGGACAGATCACCGACATCGCGCTCCAGCCCGGCGAGCAGCTCGTCGGCTCCGGCCCCGTCGCCGCCGGTGACACCGTGCGCTGGATCATCGGCGATACCGAGAGCGGTACGGGCGGGACCAAGCAAGTCCACATCCTCGTCAAGCCGACGCGCGCCGAACTCATAACCAATCTCGTCATCAATACCGATCGGCGCACCTATCACATGGAACTTCGCTCGACGCCGTCGACCTATATGGCCTCGGTCTCCTGGCAATACCCGCAGGACCAACTCATCGCCTTGCGCAGGCAGAACCAGCAGGCTGAAGCTGCGCAGCCGGTCTCGACCGGCATCGATCTTTCTCGCGTCAATTTCCGCTACGACGTGACGGGCGATCGCGCACCGTGGCGGCCGCTGCGCGCCTTCGACGATGGCAAGCAGGTGTTCATCGAGTTCCCGCGGGGCATCGGCCAGGGCGAGATGCCGCCACTCTTCGTGGTCGGGCCGGAAGGCGACACGTCGGAGCTGGTGAACTATCGCGTGCGCGGCAACTACATGATCGTCGATCGGCTGTTTGCCGCCGCCGAGTTGCGGTTCGGCGCAGGCAAGAAACAGCAGCGCATCCGTATCTCCCGCAACGATGGGGTTAGGAGCAGTCGATTTTCATGGATGCGTGGCCCTGGTGAGACCCCGCCAGCGACGAACCTCCGAACAGACAGCGGAGGGTCGCCATCATGAGCGACAGATTGAATCCCGGGAAGGAAGAAGGCCGGGGGCCGATGAATGACGCCCGGCCGGAGGCGCCGGTCGAGGATGACGCCCGGCCGTTGACAGGCGAGCCGGCCGCGGCCATGCGGCTGCGCGCCGAGCCGCCGCGCGTGACGCGTCTGTCCCGCAAGGCGCTGGCCGGATTGGGGCTCGCCGCAAGCCTGACTGTCGGCGGCGCGCTGATTTACGCGCTGCAGAACCGTCAGCAAGGCCAGGGTCAGGAGCTGTATTCAACCGACAATCGATCGACGCCCGATGGGCTCGCCGGCCTCCCAAAGGACTATGCGGGCGTTCCGAAGCTTGGCCCACCGCTTCCCGGCGATCTCGGCCGCCCTATTCTCGCCGCACAGAATGGCGGCCCCGCGCCATCGACCGGCCCCATTGGACCGGACGCGGAGGTGCAGCGCCGGGAGCAGGAAATGGAAGCGGCGAGGACCGCGCGCCTGTTCGCGTCCACGCAAACGCGGGAGGCGGGTGAGGCGACTGCCGCTCAGTCTACAACAGGCACCGCGCCACAGCCCGACCTTTCCAGCCTAGGCCTCGCGCCGCAGCCAGCGACTCCCTCGGCGCAGGACCGCCAGCGCGCATTCCTAGATCAGGCGCCGGACAAGCGCACCGTCTCGCCTGATCGAGTCGCGGCGCCGGCGTCGAAGAACGTCCTGCAGGCGGGCGCCGTCATCGCAGCCGCCCTCATCACCGGCATTCGTTCCGACCTGCCGGGTCAGATTACCGCGCAGGTGACGGAGAATGTCTATGACAGCCCCACCGGACACATCCGTCTCATTCCTCAGGGGACGCGCCTCATCGGCCAGTATGACAATGGTGTCGGCTTTGGCCAGCGTCGCGTATTGCTGGTATGGACCAGACTGATTTTTCCAGACGGCCGCTCCATCGTTCTGGAACGTGAGCCTGGCGCGGACGCCGAGGGCTATGCTGGCCTCGAGGACGGCGTCGACTATCACTGGGGCGAGTTGTTCAAGGCTGCAGCACTTTCCACGGTTCTGAGCATCGGGGCGCAGGCAGGCTCATCGGGCCAGGAGAGCGACATCATGCGCGCCCTGCGCCAGGGTGCTTCCGACAGCATCAGCCAGACAGGCCAGCAGATCGTCCAGCGGCAGCTCAACATAGCGCCGACACTCACCATCCGGCCGGGATTCCCGGTGCGCGTCATCGTCACGCGCGATCTCGTGCTCGAACCTTACGGGGGTTGAAAATGGCCAAGCTGAAACTGGGACCAATCGCCGACGACAAACCCGTCAAGGTCATGGTGGAACTCCCTGCGGCACTGCACCGCGATCTGACTGCTTATGCCGAGATCCTCGGTCGCGAAGCGGGCCAACGGCCAGCCGATCCGCCGCGCCTCATCGTTGCGATGTTGGAGCGGTTCATTGCGACGGATCGAGGCTTCGCCAGCGCAAAGCGATCGGAGGGTGGTTGAAGGCCGGACGACTGAAGTCGAACCGGATCAATCTCGCCAGAATTCATGGATTGATTTCAAGCGCTTGACAGGGTAGGCTCAAGTCGCGTGTCACCATGTTTCTTGCAGTCCCAACCAGCCGCAAAAGCGTACGCTTGGGGTTCGATTCCAGCCACACCGCCTTGACCGAACTGATGCTGTTCTGACCGTCGATGGGTTTCCACACCGTAGCGCCGATGGCGACTGTCCTGGCAAAACCTTCGCCTGCCAGAGTTACGCCTTGGCCGAGTTGTATCTTGAGGATGACCGTCGCTTCGCTCGCGCGACATATTTGAATGGCGGGGCCACCATCTGCGGCAATCTTTTCCAGCAGAACCGGATCCTGCGGCGATCCGACCGAAACCAGCAGACAAGTATCTGCAAGATCCCTCCATCTGACTGCCGGCCTTTCAGCGAGCGGATGGCCGCCCGGCAGGAGAACGAACAGGCGCTCGTGCCCAAATAGCTCGCTGCGGCATAAGGCGCCGTTCTCGAGCCCGTGCGTGAAGACGATGTCAAGGCGCCGGCGACGTATTGCCGCCAGACACTGTTCATTGGGAACGTCCTCGATGGCGATGCACACGTCCGGATGTAAGCTGCGGAATCGATCGACAAGGCGCGCCACGAACGCCCGGCCTATCTGGCCGCACAACCCTATCTTGACTGTTTTGGCATCCTGGTCGCCACGACCACCTCCGGCCAAGGCATCTTGCAAGCCTTCATAGTGAGCCCGGACGAGGTCAGTCCAGGCCCGGCCTGCTTCAGTCAGCCGAACACCATGGACGTCGCGATCAAACAACTGCATGTCCAGCAATTGTTCGAGAGCAACGATGTTGCGGCTGACACAGGATTCCCTCACTCTGAGAACTCTTGCGGCCTGCCTGAGGCTACCATGGTCGACAGCTGCGAAGACATGGTCCAAACGGCGGAGCGTGTTGTTGACCTGTCTCAAGGCTCAGAAGCCTATTCTTGCGCGGCGGCGCTAACCGGCAGGGTCGGATACAGGCTGGTTTCGTAGACGTACTCGAGCGGAATGGCTGGAGCGGCCATCTGGGAAAGGTACCGGTTGAGGTTTTCCGCGCTATTGCTCGCAGCGAGGCTACAGAAATTTCCACTGTTCCAGGTCAGGGAGCAGTGGCTGAAATGCGCGCGTATCGCGTCAGCCATCTGCGCCAAAGTGACCTCATTGCCGAACATCGTATCCAGAACGAGGGTTTGCTTCTTCTCGATTTCGTCTGGGGGAAAATAGCGCGCCTTGAAGCCGAAATCCTTTTGATATTCGCGACGCCTGTAGTCCGGCTCCTCGGTAGCCCGGAACTTTTCGACGAAGACGAAGATTCCGTCCTGCTTGAGGTGCTGGGTCACGAACTCGATCTGGCTTGCTCTGTTTGGCGAGTACATCTGAAAGGTCGTATCCTCCAGAATGATATCGAACCCGTCAGCGAAATTTGCCAGCCGCGGATCCGAGCTCAGGACGTCCTTTGTCAAATGATGGAAGGGACCAATGAAGAAGTCAGCGTGCGGTGGTTCGCCATAGGCC
>NZ_JBFULQ010000139.1:0-12145 GCF_054049815.1 Mesorhizobium sp. P5_C1
CTCTATGGCCTTGATCGGACTGGCTTTCTCGACCTGATGAACAAGGAAGCCGTGGGCCGGTCGCTGGCCCATGCAGCGCTGATCAAACCCGACGGCTCGTTCGTCATGAGCGCCAAGACCGACACCGATTTCGCCATGCCCGAGCCGCCGGAAGGCGCCGTGGCCAGCGCCTCCGACGGCAAGCCGGTGCTGATAGAGCCGAAAACGCGCAACATCATGGGCGCCATCGTCAAGCTGCGCGAGATCGATGGGCTCTATCTCTACACCATTCGCCTCGTCGATCCCGAAGTGATCAAGGCGCGGCAGATCRTCRGATCCAACACCGACGAATATCGCGGGCTGGAAGATAACAGGCGCACGTCGCAGGTGGCCTTCGCGCTGCCCTATCTGTCGCTGACGCTGATCATCATCCTGTCCGCGATCTGGACCGGCATTGCCGTTGCCGATCGCCTAGTGCGGCCGATTCGCCAGCTTATCGGCGCCGCCGACGAGGTGGCGACCGGCAATCTCGACGTCGCGGTTCCCGTCAGGCCATCGGACGGCGATGTCGCCTCGCTCGGCGACACGTTCAACAAGATGCTTCTCGAACTGAAATCACAGCGCAACGAGATCCTGTCCGCCAAGGACCTGATCGACGAACGGCGCCGTTTCTCCGAAGCGGTGCTTGCCGGTGTCACCGCCGGCGTCATTGGTGTCGACCCCTATGGCATCGTCACCATCGTCAACCGCTCGGCCGAGGCGATGCTGGCGATATCCGCCAACGCTGCACTTGGACAGAACCTCTCCGCCGTGCTGCCGCATGTCGGCCGCGTCTTCGAGATCGGTCGCAAGTCCGGCAAACCCGTCTATCGCGAGCAGGTGACCTTCTACCGTGCCGGTGCCGAGCGAACCTTCAACGTGCAGATCACCATCGAGGCCGGCGACGACGGCGCGGAGGAAAAATCCTATGTCGTGACGGTCGACGACATCACCGATCTGGTTCAGGCGCAACGCTCCTCCGCCTGGGCCGACGTGGCGCGGCGCATCGCGCATGAGATCAAGAACCCGCTGACGCCGATCCAGCTGTCGGCCGAGCGCATCAAGCGCCGCTACGGCAAGGTCATCACCGAGGACCGCGAGGTTTTCGACCAGTGCACCGACACCATCATCCGGCAGGTCGAGGACATCGGCCGCATGGTCGACGAGTTCTCGGCGTTCGCCCGCATGCCGAAGCCCGAAATGAAGGCCATCGACCTGCGCGAATCGCTGCGCGAGGCCTCGTTCCTGGTCGAGGTCAGCCGCGCCGACATCACCTTCGAACGGGTATTCGGCAGCGAGCCGCTCAAGGGCACGTTCGACAGCCGGCTGATGGCGCAGGCTTTCGGCAATGTGATCAAGAACGCCGCCGAAGCAATCGATGGGCTGGAACAGAAGGATGGTTCGCACGGCATAATCCGGATTCAAGCCGGCCGCCAGAATGGCGCGATTCGCATCGACGTCATCGACAATGGCAAGGGGCTGCCGCGCGAGAATCGCCAACGGCTGCTCGAGCCCTATATGACCACACGCGAGAAGGGCACCGGGCTCGGTCTCGCTATCGTCAAGAAGATCGTGGAGGACCATGGCGGCAGGCTGGAACTTCATGATGCGCCCGCGGATTTCCACGGCGGGCGCGGCGCGATGATCAGCATCATCCTGCCGCCTGTGGCGGTCGCGCTTCCGCGTGGCGAAAGCAGGTCGGAAAACGAACGAGAAACTGAAAAGGTCGGTAATGGCGTCTGATATTCTCATCGTCGATGACGAGGAAGACATCCGTGAACTCGTCGCAGGCATCCTGAGCGACGAAGGTCACGAAACCCGCACGGCATTCGATGCCGACAGCGCATTGGCGGCGATCGCCGACCGGGCGCCGCGGCTGATTTTCCTCGACATCTGGCTGCAGGGCTCGCGTCTGGACGGCCTGGCGCTGCTCGACGAGATCAAAACGATGCACCCGACCTTGCCGGTGGTGATGATCTCCGGTCACGGCAACATCGAAACGGCAGTCTCCGCCATTCGTCGCGGGGCCTATGACTTCATCGAAAAGCCGTTCAAGGCCGACAGGCTGATCCTCATTGCCGAGCGTGCGCTCGAAACCTCGAAATTGCGGCGCGAGGTTTCCGACCTCAAGCTGCGCAGCGGCGAAACCTTCGATCTGATCGGCATGTCGTCGGCGATGAGCCAGCTGCGCCAAACCATCGAGCGCGTCGCGCCGACCAACAGCCGTGTCATGATCATCGGCCCCTCAGGCTCGGGCAAGGAACTGGCCGCGCGCGCCATCCACACGCTGTCGGCACGCAAGGGCGCGCCATTCGTCACGCTGAGCGCCGCTAACATCACGCCCGAGCGCATGGAGATCGAGCTGTTCGGCACCGAATCGAACGGTGTCGAGCGCAAGGTCGGCGCGCTCGAGGAGGCGCATCGCGGCATCCTCTACATCGACGAAGTGGCCGACATGCCGCGCGAGACGCAGAACAAGATCCTGCGCGTGCTGGTCGAGCAGCAGTTCGAGCGCGTAGGCGGCACCAAGCGGGTCAAGGTCGACGTCCGCATCATTTCCTCGACCTCGCAGAACCTCGAAGCGATGATTGCCGACGGCCGTTTCCGCGAGGATCTTTACCATCGCCTGGCGGTGGTTCCGGTCATGGTGCCGGGACTGGCCGAGCGGCGCGAGGACATTCCCTACCTCGTCGACAATTTCATGAAGCAGATCGCCCGCCAGGCCGGCATCAAGCCGCGCCGCATCGGCGATGACGCGCTGGCCGTGCTGCAGGCGCACAACTGGCCGGGCAACGTCCGCCAGCTGCGCAACAATGTCGAGCGTCTGATGATCCTGGCGCGCGGCGATGACGTCGATGCGCCGATCACCGCCGACCTGTTGCCGTCCGAAATCGGCGATGTCATGCCGCGCACGCCGAATCAATCCGACCAGCACATCATGGCGCTGCCGCTGCGCGAGGCGCGCGAACAGTTCGAGAAGGACTATCTGATCGCCCAGATCAACCGCTTTGGCGGCAACATCTCGAAAACCGCCGAGTTCATCGGCATGGAGCGCTCCGCTTTGCACCGCAAGCTGAAGTCGCTGGGCGTCTGACAGGCGCGACGTCCGATCGGCCGCGCTTGGGCCAACCATTTGCCGGTTACGGCAGCGGCGGAATCGCATAAGAAAGCCCGAGAATTATCCAGGGGTCGCCAATGCCGCGCATTGCCTATGTCAACGGGCGCTACGTCGCTCATGCGGACGCTTCCGTGCATATCGAGGACCGCGGCTATCAGTTCGCCGATGGCGTGTACGAGGTCTGCGAGGTGGCGCGTGGCTTCATCGTCGATATGCCGCGCCATCTGGCCCGTTTGAACCGCTCGCTGACCGAACTGTCGATTGCCTGGCCGGTGACGCGCGGTGTCCTGCCGCTCATCCTGCGCGAGGTGGTCAACCGCAATCATGTCGCCAATGGCCTGGTCTATGTCCAGGTCACGCGTGGCGTCGCCAGCCGCGACTTTGTCTTCCCGTCGGCGGACACCAGGCCGTCCCTGGTGGTCACAGCCAGGAAAGCCGATCCTGCCGCCGGAGCAAAGCGGGCTGAAACCGGCATTGCGGTCATCACCGTGCCGGAGAATCGCTGGGACCGGGTCGATATCAAGAGCGTCGGACTGCTGCCTAACGTGCTGGCCAAGCAGAAGGCCAAGGAAGCCGGTGCGCAGGAGGCATGGTTCGTCGACAGCGACGGCATGGTCAAGGAAGGCGGCTCGTCGAACGCCTGGATCGTCACCACGGATGGCGTTCTGGTCACCAGGCCGGCCGAGCATGGCATCCTGCGCGGCATCACCCGCACGACCATGTTCGAGGTGGCGGCCAGCCTTGGCTTGAAGATCGAGGAACGTGGTTTTTCCGTCGCCGAGGCCAAGGCAGCGCGTGAGGCGTTCATCAGTTCCGCGACCACAATTGCCATGCCGGTGGTGGCCATCGACGGCGATCCGGTTGCCAATGGACACCCCGGCTCAGTAACACTTTCCTTGCGTAAGGCCTTTTTTGACATTGCGGAAAAAAGTCCAGCCTGATAACCGCACAGGTGGAATGAACATCAATTTATCTCGTTCTGCTTGTCGTTACTGACGACAAGAGGGTGTTTGCGCGCTTGACATGTGCCCGTTAATTTGGCGCATTGGCTTGCAAACCGAAGGGGATCGGCGAAAGACAAGAACAATGGCGGAACGATCGCAAAACCTTCAGGACCTGTTCCTGAATTCAGTTCGCAAGAGCAAGAACCCGCTCACCATCTTCCTTATCAACGGCGTGAAGCTGACCGGCGTGGTCACTTCGTTCGACAATTTCTGTGTCCTGCTGCGCCGCGACGGTCATTCCCAGCTCGTCTACAAGCACGCCATTTCCACGATCATGCCGAGCCAGCCGGTTCAGATGTTCGATGGCGAGGAAAGCCAGGGCGCCTGATTGGCACGTGAGAAAGACGCGGACGCACCAGTTCGCGGAAAACCAGCACATCATCCCGGGACGGAAGCCAAGGGCCCGACCCGGGCCGTTGTCATCGTGCCGGTGCTTACGCGCCAGCCGCGCGGTGACGACGATACCAACCGTCCGCGGCTGACGCGTTCGGCTGACGCTCGTCACGACGAGGCCGTCGGCCTTGCCCGCGCCATCAGCCTTGACCTGATCCACACGGCGGTGGTGACCGTCAACGATCCGCGCCCGGCGACGTTGCTCGGCAGCGGCAAAGTCGCCGAGTTCGCCGAAATCGTCAAAGAGGGTCATGCGGAAGTGGTCATCGTCGACCATCCGCTGACGCCGGTGCAGCAGCGCAATCTCGAAAAGGAACTGAATGCCAAGGTGCTGGACCGCACCGGCCTGATCCTTGAGATTTTTGGCGAGCGTGCGCGCACCAAGGAAGGCACGCTGCAGGTCGAGCTTGCCCATCTCAATTACCAGAAGGGCCGTCTTGTGCGCAGCTGGACCCACCTCGAGCGCCAGCGCGGCGGTGCCGGCTTCCTCGGTGGTCCCGGTGAAACGCAGATCGAATCGGATCGGCGCGTGCTTCAGGACAAGATCATCAAGCTGAAGCACGAACTGGAAACCGTGCGCCGCACCCGTGACCTGCACCGCGCCAAGCGCAAGAAGGTGCCGTTTCCGGTGGTGGCGATCGTCGGCTACACCAATGCCGGCAAGTCGACCTTGTTCAACCGGCTGACCGGAGCCGGCGTGCTGGCTCAGGACATGCTGTTCGCCACCCTCGACCCAACGCTGCGCCGCGTGCGCCTGCCGCATGGCACGCCGATCATCCTTTCGGACACGGTCGGTTTCATCTCGGACCTGCCGACGCATCTCATCGCCGCTTTCCGCGCCACCCTGGAAGAGGTGGTCGAGGCCGACCTCGTCATCCACCTGCGCGACATTTCCGATCCCGATACAGCCGCGCAGGCCGAGGATGTCGAACGCATCCTCGCCGATCTCGGTGTCGATGCCGGCGACGCCAAGCGGGTCATCGAAGTGTGGAACAAGATCGACAGGCTCGACGAAGGCAACAGGAACCGGCTGCTTGCCGACGGCACCGACGCCAGCAAGGCGCCGCCGGTCGCGGTGTCGGCGGTGACCGGCGAGGGCATCGATGCGCTGAAGGCGATCATCGAAACGCGCATGGCGGGCGAACTCGAAGACCTGACGGTGACGATCGAGCCAGCACAGTTCGGTCTTGTCGACTGGCTTTACCGCAATGGCGACGTCGTTTCGCGAACCGACAATGACAACGGCAGCGCCACCATCTCGCTCAAGGCGACGCAAAGCGCCCGCGAAGAAATAGAAAGCAGATTGCGCGCCAAAACCAAAGGGTAACGTCGCTTACTTCACGGTTTTTGCATCCTGCCAGAGCGCTTCCATCTCGGCCAGGCTCGCCTTGTCCAGCGTGTTACCCGACTTTTCCAGGGCCTGCTCGACATAGTGGAAGCGTGAGCGGAACTTCTCATTGGTGCCGCTCAGCGCGGCTTCTGAATCGAGCTTGAGGTGCCTGCCGAGATTGACGACGGCAAACAGCATGTCGCCGAACTCGTCCTTGATCGACGCGGTGTCACCATTGGCCAGCGCCTCGCGCAACTCGCCAATCTCTTCCTCGATCTTGTCGAGGATAGGAGCTGCCTCGCTCCAATCGAAGCCGACGCGGGCGGCCTTCTCTTGCAGTTTCAGCGCTCGCGTCAGCGCGGGCAGGGCGACCGGAACACTGTCCAGAAACCCCTTGCCATTGTCCTCGGGGTCGAGACCGCGGGCGAGGCGGGCGCCTCGTTTTTCCGCCTTTTCCTCGGCCTTGATCTTTTCCCACATGCCCTTGGCCATGCCGGCGCTGCGGGCCTCCTCGTCGCCGAAGACATGCGGATGGCGACGGATCATCTTCGTCGTGATGGCCCGGACCACATCGCCGAAGGCGAATTCACCGGCCTCCTCGGCCATTTGCGCGTGGTAGACGACCTGCAGCAGAAGGTCGCCGAGTTCGTCGCGCAGATCGTCGAGGTCACCGCGCGCGATGGCATCCGCCACCTCGTAGGCCTCCTCGATCGTATAGGGCGCGATGGTCGAGAAATCCTGCTCGATGTCCCATGGACAACCAGTTTTCGGCGCTCGCAGCGCCGCCATGATCTCGATCAGGCGCGAAATGTCATTCGATGGCGTCATGCGACCGATGCTACCGCGCGGCCACTCGCGCGGCCAACGTTGTCAGCCGGCGAGGGGGCCTTGTCCACAGGTGCTGGGTACCCGGCCTGTCAATCAAGAACGGAAACGATCGCCTTGGCGAGTTCGTCCATCCCGTCCTCGGGCAGACCCGCGACGTTGATGCGGCTGTCACCGACCATGTAGATGCCGTGCTCGGCACGCAGCCGCTCGACCTGCGCTTCCGTGAGGCCAAGGCGGGAGAACATGCCCCGGTGGCTGGCAACGAAATCGAAACGGTCGGAATTGGACTGCCGGCGCAGCGCCTCGGCGAACTGGACCCGAAGCCTGAGCATGCGCAGCCGCATCTCCTCGAGTTCGGCCTCCCAGTCCGCGCGCAACGCGGCGTCTTCCAGCACGATACGCACAGCGGCAGCGCCATGATCCGGCGGCATCGAATACATGGCGCGCGCCGCCGATAGCATTTGACCCATCGCCAGATCGGCCTGGGCGCCGTCCTTGGCCAGGATCATCGCGGCGCCGACGCGGTCGCGGTAGACGGCGAAGTTCTTCGAGCAACTCGACGCGACGACCATTTCCGGAACCTTCGCGGCCAGCAGGCGCAAGCCGAGAGCATCGGCCTCAAGGCCATCGCCAAAGCCCTGATAGGCGATGTCGACAAACGGCAGCAGGCCGCGCTCGACCACCAGATCGACAACGGCGGCCCATTGGGCGCTGTCCAGATTAGCGCCGGTCGGATTGTGGCAGCAGCCATGCAGCAGCACCACGTCACCGCTGTTTGCCGTCCGCAGCGCTGCCAGCATGTCGTCGAAGCGAACGGCACCCGAAGCCGCATCGAAATAGGGGTATTCGCGGATCTGCAGGCCAGCGGCGCGCATCACCGGCATGTGGTTCGGCCAGGTCGGGTCCGAAAGCCAGACCGTCGCGTTCGAACGCGTCCGCTTCAGCAATTCCGCCACCAGCCGCAGCGCACCGGACCCGCCGGGCGCCTGTGCGGCGCGGATGCGCGTCATGTCGGCGCCTGGGCCGAAGGCAAGCTTGGCCATCACCGCGTTGAAGCCGACATCGCCGGCCAGGCCGAGATAGGTCTTGGTGTCCTGGCCCTGCAGCAGGCGCTTTTCGGCCTCGCGCACGGCGCGCATGACCGGCGTCTTGCCATCGCGATCCTTGTAGACGCCGACACCGAGATCGACTTTGTCGGGACGCGGATCGGCGCGATAGAGGCCGATCAGGGCAAGGATCTTGTCGGCGGGGGCGGGCTGCAGATCTTCGAACATTGGCAAAGGTTCCGTTGACGCGGCGGAGTGATACGCAAATCGAACGTATTTCGCCAGAGCTTTTCCTGCCGCCTCGGCGTGGCTGTGCATGGACGTTGTCCGAGACGACAAGGCCATCAGGACCTACACGCTACTGTCACATCGGCGTAGTCTGAATAGCCTTTCCAGCACGAAGCCTGAGAATGATGGTGTGAGATAACGATGAGCCGGCAAGAAAAATTCGACCTCGCCATCGTTGGCGCCGGCATTGTCGGTCTCGCCCATGCGCTCGCCGCCGTCCGTCGTGGTCTCAGCGTCGTCGTCATAGACCGTGACGCTCAGGCCAACGGCGCTTCAGTGCGTAATTTCGGCTTTGTTACGGTCAGTGGTCAGGAACGCGGCCAGGTATGGCGCCGTGCGATGCGATCTCGCGACATCTGGCTGGAACTGGCCGCGCCCGCCGGCATCAAGGTCATCCAGCGCGGCTTGGTCGTCGTCGCGCGCCGTCCGGAAGCGCTCTCGGTGATCGAGGCGTTTCTTCAAACCGAGATGGGCGAGGGTTGCCTGCTGCTCGAACCCGATGTGCTTCGCCGCGACCATCCAGAACTGGCGGGCCGGAATTTTGCCGGCGGCCTGTGGAGCCCGCACGATGTGCGCGTCGAGTCGCGCCAGGCCATCCCGCAGCTGGCAACCTTCCTCGCCGAAAAGCATGGCGTCGAATTCCGGCGCGAGACGGTGGTGCGCTCGATCGAGCCGCCCGATATCGAGACAAGCCGGGGTCCGGTTTTCGCCGACAAGGTGATCGTCTGCCCGGGCGACGACCTGGTCACGCTTTACCCCGATCGCATCGCGCGATACGGCGTCACGCGCTGCAAATTGCAGATGATGCGCCTTGCCGATCCCGGCTTCCGGTTGCCGGCAGCGGTGATGTCGGATCTTGGGCTGGCGCGTTACAGCGGTTACGCCGCTTTGCCAGAAGCCGCCGCTTTGCGAAGCCGGCTGGAAGTCGAGCAAGGCGACGCGCTCGACAACGGCGTGCATCTAATCGTCGTCCAGAGTGCCGATGGCACGCTCGTGGTGGGCGATTCACACCACTATGCGACAACGCCAGATCCGTTCGCCTCGGGGCGTGTCGACGACCTCATCCTTGAGGAGTTCAGCGCCGTCTTCGGTGGCCCGCCGCCGCCCGCGCTGGAACGCTGGACCGGCATCTATGCCTCAGCAACCGGCCAGACAATGTTCGCCGACGCGCCGCGGGAGGGCGTGCGGCTGGTCATGATCACCAGCGGTACCGGCGCCAGCACCTCGTTCGCGATCGCCGAAGAGGTGGTCGACGAGCTTTTCGGTTCAACCAAGGCCGACGCCAGGAAGATCGCATGATGCCCACTCAAGGTTTGCTTCGCGCCGTCGTCCTCGACTGGGCCGGCACCGTTGTCGATCACGGTTCGCTGGCGCCGATGGGTGTCTTTGTCGAGGCCTTCGCCGAATTCGGCGTGGCGATCAGCGTCGACGAGGCGAGGGGGCCAATGGGAATGGCCAAGCGCCCGCACATCGCAGCACTGCTGGCACAGCCCAGGATCGCCGCCGCCCGGACGGAGCAGCACGGTCATGCGCCGACGAATGCCGACATCGACGCCATCTATGACGTATTTGTGCCGAGGAACCGGGCTGTGGCGGCGCGGTTCTCGGATGTCATTCCCGGTGTTGTCGACGTGGTCAAGGCGCTGCGGAAGCGCGGCCTCAAGATCGGCACGACAACTGGCTATACGCGCGACATCATGGCGGAGATACTGCCGGTTGCCGCCGCGCAGGGCTTTTCGCCGGATTGCCTGGTCTGCACCGGCGATACACCCGACGGCAGGCCGACGCCGTTCATGCTCTGGAAGGCGCTGACCGAACTCGGCGTCTATCCGCCGTGGCTGTGTGTCAAGGTCGATGACACCGAGGTCGGCATCGGCGAGGGGATCAATGCGGGCGCCTGGACCGTCGGAGTGGCGGTGACCGGCAATGTCTTTGGTCACACGCTGGCGGAGACGCAGGCTATGGCTGCGGATGTGTTCAGGATGAAACGGGCCGAGGCATCGGCCAAGCTCACGGCCGCCGGCGCGCATTTCGTCGTCAAGGGCGTCGCCGATCTGCTGCCCGTGATTGCCGCGATTGAAGGCAAGCTGCGGCGCGGCGAAAGGCCCTGATCGTTCACTCGGCCGAGTGCCACCTGCATTGCAGCACCCTGCGCCGGTATCGCGAGATTGCCCGGTTTGCCGGCGAGGCGAGGGCGGTTGCGAACGATGTCCTCCAGCGATCCGCGAAAAAGATGGCGCGGCTGGGATTAAAATCCCCACATGCTCCGTAAACAGGACATGAAACGGTCGATGCCGCGCTTTGACATCATAGGACAGCTCGGTTCGCTGCGCCGCTACGCGCGCTCGCTGACGCATGACAGCACGGACGCCGAGGATCTCGTGCATGACGCGCTGGTGCGGGCCTATGAACGGCGCGCCACTTTCCGCTCTAGCGGCAATTTGCGCGCATGGCTGTTGTCGATCGTGCACAACACATTCATCGACAAAATGCGCTCCCGCAAATCCGAAGCCGCTCGCCTCGAACAGGCCGGATATCTTGCCGAAGCCAGCACACCGGCGCCGCAGGAACACTCCGTGCGCCTGGCCCAGGTTCGCGAAGCCTTCTTCAGCCTGCCGCAAGAACAGCGTTCGGCCCTGCATCTCGTCGCCATCGAAGGGCTTTCCTATCAACAGGCGGCCGATGCCAGCGGCGTGCCGCTGGGAACGCTGATGTCGCGCATCGGCAGGGCGCGCGCCGCACTGCGCAAGATGGAGGACGCGGCGCCCTCGAAGACGAAAAACCACCTTAGGATCGTTGGAGGACCGTCATGACTGGAACTGTCGATCCCGTGGCCGATACCGAGCTCGACGCTTATGTCGACGACCAGCTCGATGTCACCCGTCGCATCGAGGTCGAGGCGTTTTTGTCCACCCGTCCGGAGGCGGCGGCGCGCGTGATGTCGGATCTGCGGACGCGCGACGAACTGCGTGTGGCTCTTGCCGGGTCCGGGGGCATGGCGCGGCCGGCGACCGCCGACGCCGCGCGGCGGCTGGAGAGGGGGCTTTTCCGCGGCCGCATCTTCGGTGTGCTGCAGCGTGCGGCGGCAGTGGCCGCCTTCGTCGCTGCCGGCTGGCTGGCAAACGGCATTATCGGGCCGATGTCGGTGACCAAGGTCGTCGCCTCGCCGCAGCCGCCCGCCTATGTCGACGAAGCGGTGCGCGCCCATAGGACGACGCTGGTGCGCGAGACCATGCCGTCGCAGCCCGAGGCACCCAACTACAATGCCGGCGAGATCCGCGCCGCAACCGCGATCGTCATGCCGTCGCTGCCCAAGGACTGGAAGGTGCGCGACGTGCAGATCTATCCGTCGCGCTTCGGTCCGAGCGTCGAGATGGCTGTCGAGACGAAGGAGATGGGCCTGGTCTCGCTGTTTGCGATCCGGCCGGGCAATTTCGACGTCGTCAAGCCGACCGTCGCGCCTACGGGTGACATTTCTTCGGCCTATTTCCAGATCGGCGAGGTCGCCTATGCGGTGGTCGGACGAAGCGAGGTCCGCGATCTCGACCGCGCCGCCGAGACGCTCGCCAAAACGCTTTACTGACCGACCCACGCTTTGCTGACCGATACACAAAGGAGAATTCATATGAACACCCCCAATCTGGGATACCGCGTGGGCGCCGGCGCCCAAACCGGCGCGGTCTACGACGAGGGCCTGCGCCAGCACATGCTGCGCGTCTACAACTACATGGGCGTTGGCCTGGTGGTCACCGGCCTGGTCGCCTTCATGATCTCATCGACGCCCGCGCTCTACGTGCCGATCTTCTCCAGCCCGCTGAAATGGGTGGTGATGCTGGCGCCGCTCGCCTTCGTCATGCTGTTCTCGTTCAAGATGCAGACCATGTCGGCGGCCAGCGCCCAGGCGATGTTCTGGGCCTTCTGCGCGGTCATGGGCCTGTCGCTGGCCTCGGTGTTCCTGGTCTTCACCGGAACCAGCATCGCGCGCACCTTCTTCATCGCCGCCACCATGTTCGGCGCCACCAGCCTCTACGGCTACACGACCAGGCGTGACCTGACCCAGTTCTCGTCGTTCCTGATCATGGGCCTGATCGGCGTGGTGATCGCCAGCATCGTCAACATC
>NZ_JBFULQ010000140.1:0-12142 GCF_054049815.1 Mesorhizobium sp. P5_C1
GAAGAAACCGTGCTCCTTCGACGAATACATGATCGGCAATTGGCGGCCCTTCAGCGGGTCGGCCTCGTTGGAGTAGATCTGGTTCATCATCGTGACCATCGGATAGCCRTCGGCGATGAGCAGCCCTGCCTGCCGATAGGTCGGAAAATTCATGTCGCCGGGGGCAAGTGCCTTGCGGAAGGCGCAGGCCACCGCCTCCTCGCCCAGATGCTGCATGTAGAACGACGTCTTGCCCTGGCGTTGCGCCATCTGCATGCGCGCGTCGAAGGTTCGCAGCGTCATCATGTCGCGTAGGCCGGCCAGAAGCTCGTCGCTGGAAAGCAGGCCGGCCCAGGGGCCGACTGCTTCGCCATTGCGGTTCAGCACCCGGATGATCGAGAAGGCGTAATCGCGGATGGTGCGCGGATCGACATCGATGTCGGGGCGCGGCACTGTGCCGGCCTTGGGGATGGGCACGTTGGAAAAGTCGGGGGTTCCGCCCGGCCGCACTTCCGGTTCCGGAACGTGAAAACGCAACATCCCAGCATCGGCCATGACCTTTGTCCTCCAACGTTGCCTGGCCCCAAATTTCCCTGGCCCAAACTTCCCCGGCCAAGGATATTTGCATATCTGCGCCACCAGACCAGTGCGAATTCGACGGGGCAGGCCTTTCGGGCCTCGATCCAAGATCCAGCCTCCCCGGCACAACATGAAGATATCTCCGCGAAATTTCTTGTCGATATTGGGCGGCGGCGCGCAATTTGGGGCAAGGTTGCCGGAGGTTTGCCGGAAGATAAGGTGATTGGGCGGATCAAGCGACTGGTGCTGCGGCAGGAGCCGCCAATCTCCCCCCTCGTGGGGGAGATGCCCGGCAGGTCAGAGCGGGGCGTGAAGGATCACCACTTTGGTGTGTTAGAAACAGGCGAAAACAGGCCTTGGGGCAAATCGCAGCCGACAGAGAGGTCGGCGGGACAGCGCCCCCCTCTGTCCTATCGGACATCTCCCCACAAGGGAGGAGATCGCGCTCTCCACCGTTCACTCCGCCCCGGCATCATGCTAACCACCCCCCATGGCACAGAAGAAAGCTTTCGAGGTCGATTCCTGGCTGGCCCGTCCGGACCAGCGCATCTCGATCGTCCTGCTTTACGGCCCCGATCGCGGGCTCGTCGCCGAGCGCGCCAAGGCCTTTGCCGAGAAGACCGGCCTGCCGCTCGACGATCCGTTCTCCGTGGTCAGGCTCGACGGCTCCGAGGTTGACCGCGACGAGGGCCGGCTGCTCGACGAGGCGCGCACCGTGCCGATGTTTTCCGACCGGCGCCTCTTGTGGGTGCGCAACGCCAGCGGCCAGAAGGCGCTGGCCTACGACGTCAAGGCTTTGACTGCCGAGCCGCCACGCGACGCCATCATCTTGATCGAGGCCGGCGATCTCAAGAAGGGCGTCGGGCTGCGTGCTTTGGTCGAGGCGGCGGACAATGCCATGGCGCTGCCCTGCTATGCCGACGAGGCCCGCGACATCGATGCCGTCATCGACGACGAATTGCGCAAGGCCGGCATGTCGATGACGCTGGAGGCAAGACAGGCGCTGCGCCGAAATCTCGGCGGCGACCGGCTGGCCTCGCGCGGCGAGATCGAAAAGCTGATTCTCTACGCCCATGGCCAGAAGGAGATCGGGCTGGAAGAGGTCAGGGCGATGTCGGGCGACGTCTCAGGCGCCTCTTTCGATGACGCCGTCGACGCACTGCTCGAAGGTAAGGTCGGCGACTTCGACACCGCCTTCACCCGCCATTGCCAATCCGGCGGCCAGCCATTCCTGGTGCTGTCATCGGCGATGCGGCAGTTGCAGGCGATCCAGGCCATGCGCGGCCAGATGGAGTCTGCCGGCCGCAACGCCGCCTCGGTCGTTGCCGCCGCCCGCCCGCCGGTTTTTTTCTCGCGGCGCAAGCTGGTGGAGAAGGCGCTGGAGCGCTGGAGCAGCGAAGCCCTCGGTCGCGCGCTGACCCGGCTGCAGACCGCTGTGCTGCAGACGCGGCGGCGCCCGGATCTCTCCGTCGCTCTGGCGCGGCAGGCACTGCTTGGCATTGCGGTGGAAAGCAGCCGGCTGGCGCAGCGGTAGTTTTGGGACTGACGGCTCAGCCGTCGAGGTCAGCGCCACCCCTCATTGCCCTGCCGGGCATTTTTTCTCGTAGAACGGGGAGAAAGGGGCTGGCTGCAACGCTGGCGCTTTCCTGCGACGTTGGCGATTGTCGAAACCGCTGATGACAGCGTCCCTCCCCCCGTTTACGGGGAGAGGATGCCGGCAGGCAGGTGAGGGGCGGTGCTGGCGTGCCAAGCACTTGGAATGACAAGCGGATTCGAGTTAAGTAGGCTCTCGGGAATCAGCCGCCACCAGGATATTCGCCGGCTAACTACCGCTCCTGCTTCAGCCTGCGGCACAGCTCGTCGAGCTGCTCCAGCGACCGATACGCGACACGAAGCGTGCCGCCTTTGCTCTTGTGGTCGATCGACACAATCATCCCGGTCGTATCGGTCAACAGCTTTTCCAGCGCCAGCGTGTCGGCGTCCTTCTGTTCAGGACTTGCCGCCGGCTTGGCTTCCTTTGCCTTGCTGCCGGCCGGCATCTGCGCCAGCGCCTCGGCCTGGCGCACCGAAAGCCCTTCTTCGACGATGCGCTTGGCAAGCCCGGCCGGATCCTCCGCCGTCACCAGCGTGCGGGCGTGGCCCGCCGACAGCGCGCCGTCGACCAGCATGTCGCGGATCACATCCGGCAGTTTCAAGAGCCTGAGCGTGTTGGCGACATGGCTGCGGCTCTTGCCGATCACCTGGCCGAGATCGGCCTGGGTGTAGCCATGATCGTCGATCAGCTGCTGGTACCCAAGCGCTTCCTCGACCGCGTTGAGGTCGGTGCGCTGGACGTTCTCGATGATCGCCAGTTCCAGCGCGGTGCGGTCGTTGACCTCGCGGATGATGACCGGGATCTCGTTCAGCCCGGCGCGTTGCGCCGCACGCCAGCGCCGCTCGCCGGCAATAATCTCGTAGCGGCCGGCCTGTGTCGGCGACGGCCGCGCCACCACCGGCTGTACGACGCCATGCTCGCGGATCGAGTGGGCGAGGTCGGTGAGTTCGGCCTCGCCGAAATGCCGTCGCGGATTCTTCGGATTTGGGGTCAGGAACTCGATCGGCACCTTGCCGTCGGCGCTCATCCCAGGCTTTTCGGGTGCCGCAGGACGATCGATCTCGCCGATCAACGMTGCCAGTCCCCGCCCCAGTCTTTTTCTCGAAAGGTCTTCGCTCATAACACTTCCAGTTACATTCCAGATCGTTTCGGTATCGAATCGGCTCTTAATTAAGCATTTGGCTAATCAAGCGGCGCGCAATTTGCGCTCACGGCGGATCACTTCYGACGCAAGCTGCAGATAGGCCTGGCTGCCTGAGCATTTCAGATCGTACAGGATCGCCGGCTTGCCGTAGGACGGCGCCTCGGACACCCGCACATTGCGCGGAATGATGGTCTCGTAGACCTTGTCGCCCATATGCGCCCGCACATCCTGCACCACCTGGTTGGCGAGATTGTTGCGGCCATCGTACATGGTCAGCACAATGCCCTGGATGGTGAGATCCGGATTGATCGAACGACGCACCTGCTCGACGGTTTCCAGCAACTGGCTCAAGCCTTCGAGCGCGAAGAATTCGCACTGCAGCGGCACCAGCACAGAATCGGCCGCGGCCATCGAGTTCAGCGTCAAAAGATTGAGCGAAGGCGGGCAGTCGATCAGCACATAGCCGAAACCGGCCGAACGGTCGGCCGAGGCACGCAAGGCGTTGCGCAGCCGTAGCACCCGGTCTGGCGCCGAGGCGATTTCCATCTCGATGCCGAGCAGGTCGAGGGTCGACGGCACGATCGACAGGCCGGGCACCGCCGTCGGGATCGCCGCGGCTTCCAGATCCAGTTCGCCTGTCAGCACGTCATAGGACGAGACCGTCCGATCCTTGCGGTCGATGCCGAGGCCGGTGCTGGCATTGCCTTGCGGATCGAGGTCGACGATCAGCACCTTTTCACCGATCGCCGCGAGCGCAGTAGCCAGATTAATGGCGGTGGTCGTCTTGCCGACGCCGCCCTTCTGGTTGGCTACGGTGATGATTCGGGGGCCATTCTTCATCATGGATCTATGCCAGAAATTCATTTTTGGGTCGCCTGGAGCAAATCAGACAGGTCGAAGATTCGACAGTTCGAGGATGACGCCATGTGGGTCGGTAACGCTTGGATGTTCTACCAGATCGAAGGCCCATCGGTGAACGCTTTCTTGCACTTCGGCGCGGTAATCCCGGCCTTTGTGGAACAGGCCACGCGCGCCTGAGGTCAGCCAAGGCGCCGACAGGTCCAGCAAGGTGGAAAGTGAGGCCAAGGCACGCGCCGTGACGATCTGCGGCGCCGGGACCAGCGCATGACTGTCTTCAATGCGGCGCGCCACCACCCGCGCCGGCAGACCGAACTGGCCGATGACTGTCTGCAGGAACGACGCCTTTTTGCGATTGCTTTCAACCAGATCGATGCTCGCCCCATCGCGCTCGGCAAGCAGGAAGGCCATGACAAGACCCGGGAATCCGCCACCCGAACCAATATCGACCCAGCGATTCGCGGTCGGCTCGATACGCCTGAGCTGCGCGCTGTCCAGGATGTGACGCTGCCAGACATCGCCTGTCGTCGACTGCGCAACCAGGTTGATGCTGCGGTTCCATTTCTGAAACATCTGTTCGAACGTCACCAGGCGGTCGAATGTTTCACGTGAAACCGGACCGGCCGCGTCCTGCAGGCTCTTCCAGGAGAAAGAGTTCACGCAACGTCCCTCTCAGGCCTCTGCGCATTCTCCTCATGGCGCACATGCGCGACGATGATCGCCAGCGCGGCCGGCGTCATGCCTTCCATGCGCTGGGCATCGGCGATGGAGCGCGGCCGCCGCGCCTGCATCTTCTGCTTCAGCTCGTTGGACAGCCCGGGCACTCCGGCGAAATCGACCGTCTCCGGGATCAGCCGGCTCTCTTCATGCCTGATCTGCGCCACATCCGTCTTCTGCCGGTCCAGATAGACCGAATATTTCGCTTCCGTTTCGAGGCGCTCGGCCGTTTTGGCATCAACCGTCGCGAACTTCGGCTCGACGCCGGCCAGCCAACCGATGTCGACACCGGGATAGGCAAGCAGTTCATAGCCGGAGCGGCGCACGCCATCCCGGTTGATCTCGAGCCCATGCCGCGCCGCCTCGTTCGGGGTCATGGTCAGCGACAACGCCAGCTGACGCGCTTCGTCGAGCTGCTGCATCATATCGCCGTAGCGCTGCATCCGCTGCGCCGAGGCGATCCCCAGCTTCGCAGCGAGGGGCGTCAGCCGCTCATCGGCATTGTCGGCGCGCAGCGACAGCCGGAACTCGGCCCGCGAGGTGAACATCCGGTACGGCTCGCTGATGCCGCGGCTGGTCAGATCGTCGACCATCACGCCGATATAGGCCTCGGTCCGGCTGAGCACGATCTGCTCGCTGCCGGCAGCACAACGCGCCGCATTGAGGCCGGCGAGCAGGCCTTGCCCCGCTGCTTCCTCATATCCGGTGGTGCCGTTGATCTGSCCGGCGAGAAAGAGACCACTGACGCGCCTGGCCTCTAGGCCCGTAGTCAGCTCGCGCGGATCGACATGATCATACTCGATGGCATAGCCAGGCTGCAGCATGACGGCTCGCTCCAGCCCTGGGATGGTTTTCAGGATGTCCAGTTGCACATCCTGCGGCAACGACGTCGAGATACCATTGGGATAGACAGTGTCGTCGTCGAGCCCTTCCGGCTCGAGAAAAATCTGGTGCCCGTCCCGGTCGCCGAACTTGACGATCTTGTCCTCGATCGACGGGCAGTAGCGCGGCCCGACACCTTCGATCGACCCGGAATACATTGCCGAGCGGCCAAGATTGGCGCGGATCAAATCATGCGTCGCCGCAGTCGTGCGGGTGATGCCGCACTCGATCTGCGGTGTTTCGATGCGATCGGTCATCAGCGAGAACGGCACCGGATCCTCATCCGCCGCCTGGCGATCCAGCGACGCCCAATCGATGGTCTTCCCGTTCAGCCGTGGAGGCGTGCCGGTCTTCAGCCGGCCGAGCTGGAAGCCGACGCGGCTCATGGTCGCCGACAGGCCGATGCTCGCCTGCTCGTTCATGCGGCCGGCGACGATCTTCTTGTCGCCGATGTGGATGAGGCCACGCAGGAAGGTCCCGGTCGTCAAAACGACGGCGCCACAGGCGAGCCGCAGGCCGTTGGCCAGCAGAACAGCCGCAATCCGCCCATCGACGATCTCGAAGTCGAGAACCTCACCCTCGATCACGTCGAGATCGTTCTGGAGCCGAATCGCTTCTTGCATGGCAAGGCGATAGAGTTTGCGATCCGCTTGAGTGCGTGGCCCGCGCACCGCTGGCCCCTTGCGACGGTTGAGCAGACGGAACTGAATGCCGGCGGCATCAGCCACCCGACCCATCAACCCGTCCATGGCATCGATCTCGCGAACCAGATGGCCCTTGCCAAGCCCACCGATGGCTGGGTTGCACGACATCACGCCGATCGTGTCGAAGCGCAGTGTCACCAGCGCGGTGCTGGCGCCGGCGCGCGCCGCTGCGCTCGCCGCCTCGCAACCCGCATGGCCGCCGCCCACCACAACCACATCATAGTGATCGGTCATTTCCAAACGTCCTAGAATAGAAAAAGATTGAGCGACACATGTCCCCGCAAGGCGATGCTGTCAAGGAAACTCCGCGGCTCGTTTCACGTGAAACAACCCTGTGGCGAGTCTTCGCCATGTTTCACGTGAATCCGCGCTCCGATCAGAAGGGGCAATCACAGCTTGGCTCTGCCCCTCACCTGCCTGCCGGCGTCCTCTCCCCTTATAATGACGGGGAGAGGGCGCGGTCATCAGCGGCCAGCCTCTTTCTCCCCGTCACTATACGGGAGTTGAGGAGTTGTCCGCGTAGCGGACGAAAAGCCAACTGCTTGGCTTTTCGAACAACGAGCGCCCCGTAGGGCAATGAGGGGCAGGGCTAGCGTCCGCACCTGTGTTTCACGTGAATCAAGGAGGTCGCCACAGCGATGCGCTGCCAATGTTTCACGTGAGTCATTTCCCAATGCAGAACTGCGCGAAAATCACGTCCAGCATGTCCTCAACGTCGATGGCGCCGACGATTCGGCCGAGCCGATCCGCGGCGAGCCGCAACTCCTCGGCCCTCAACTCCTGCCCGATGACCCGGCCGTCAACTGCCCGGTGTAGGTGGCGGTTTGCTTCGCCCAGCAAATCGACATGCCGCAAGCGCGACGRCAGAATATCGCCGGCGCTGCCAGCAGCACGCGCTGCGCGCCGACCGATTTCCGCCAACAACGCGTCAACGCCGGCCCCATCGACGACCGAGATCACGAAATCGTAGTGCCTGTCCGCACTGGCAGCCGCTTTGCTATCCAAAAGGTCTCGCTTGGTGCCGACCTGCAAGGCCGGAACCGCCGACGGGATCGAAGCCACCGCCTGCGGCTCCGCAACGTCCTGCAACAGAAGCAACAGATCGGCTCGATCGGCCTTGGCCCTTGCCTTCTCGATGCCGATCGCCTCGACCTTTCCTGCCGCCTCGCGCAGCCCGGCGGTGTCGGTCAACCTGACGCGCAGCCCCTCCAGATCTAGCACCACCTCAAGCAGGTCGCGGGTCGTGCCAGGCTCATCCGTTACAATAGCTGCATCGCGCCGCGCCAAGGCGTTGAACAGACTCGACTTGCCGGCATTGGGCGCACCGAGAATCACGACCTCGAACCCATCGCGGATGATTTCGGCGGCGCGAAATCCCGCAACGTGCCGGTCGATCTCGTCGACCATCCCCCGGACATCGGACCAGACCGTATCCGAAACGGAACCAGGCACATCATCCTCTTCGGCAAAGTCGATCTCGGCCTCGATCATGGCGCGGGCGTGGATCAGCCGGCGGYGCCAATTCAAATAGAGCTCGCTTTGCGCGCCCTCCGCGTTCTTGACCGCAAACCGTCGCTGCGCCTCGGTCTCGGCGTTGACGAGATCGGCCAGCGCCTCGGTTTTGACTAGGTCGACCTTGCCATTGAGGAAGGCGCGACGGGTGAATTCGCCGGGATCAGCATGCCTGACACCGTCGAAGCCGGTGATCGTCTCCAGCATCCTGGCCACCACCGCGCGCCCACCATGAACGTGGAACTCCGCCACATCCTCGCCTGTAAAGCTTGCCGGGCCGGGAAAAAAGACAATCAGGCCGCTGTCGAGCACGGCACCATCAGGCGCTCGGAACTTGCGCAAAACCGCCGCCCGGTCCTTAGCTATGCTGCCCGCGATCGTTTCGACTACGAATCGAGTCTGCGGGCCGGAAATGCGGATGACGGCGACGCCGGCAGGAAGCCGGCCGCTCGACAGCGCGACAATCGAATCCCTTGAAATCATTTGCCCGCTCTACCGCACTGCCCTAGCTTTGCCCGTTCAATCGCATCGCCGAGTGCCTCATCGTGACATTGCCCCCGCAAAACCTGCTTGCCGAAGAAGCCAGCCCCTATCTGCAGCAGCACAGCGGCAACCCCGTCCATTGGCGGGCCTGGTCGCCGGCTTCGCTTGAAGAGGCGAGGGCGCTGGACAGGCCGATCCTGCTCTCGGTCGGCTATGCCGCATGCCACTGGTGCCACGTCATGGCGCATGAAAGCTTCGAGAATGACGACGTCGCCGCCGTCATGAACCGTCTGTTCGTCAATATCAAGGTCGACCGTGAGGAACGGCCGGACATCGACCAGATCTACATGGCCGCCCTGTCCTCAATGGGCGAACAGGGCGGCTGGCCTCTGACCATGTTCCTGACGCCGGACGGCAAGCCGTTCTGGGGCGGTACCTATTTTCCGCGCGAGCCGCGTTACGGCCGCCCGGGCTTCATCCAGGTGATGCAATCGGTGGACAAGGCCTGGCGGGAGAAAAGGGCGAGTCTGAACCAGAGCGCCGACGGCCTGACGATGCATGTCGAGGCCCGGCTCGCCGGTTCGCATGCCAAAACAGTGCTTGATCGCGACACGCTCGAAGGCCTCGCCAGGGGCATCGACGGCATGATCGACCGCGATCTCGGCGGCTTGCGCGGCGCGCCGAAATTCCCCAATGCGCCATTCATGCTCACGCTTTGGCTGTCCTGGCTGCGCGATGGCAATTCCACGCATCGTGATGATGTCCTGCTCAGCCTCGACCGGATGCTGAGCGGCGGCATCTACGACCATGTCGGCGGCGGGCTGAGCCGCTATTCGACCGATGCCGAATGGCTTGTGCCGCATTTCGAAAAGATGCTCTACGACAATGCCCAGCTCGTCCACTTCTGCAACTGGGCCTATGCGGCAAGCGGCAATGATTTGTTCCGGATACGAATCGAAGACACGGTCGGCTGGCTGTTGCGTGAAATGCGCGTCGCCGGCGGCGCCTTCGCAGCCAGCCTCGACGCCGACAGCGATGGCGAGGAGGGACTGTTCTACACCTGGAGCAAGGTAGAGATCGAAGCTGCACTTGGCGACGATTCCACTTTGTTTTTCAAATACTTCACGCTCGCCAGCCCGCATGGCTGGGAAGGCAAGCCGGTCGTCCATCAAACCAGCTCCCAGCAAGCCCAAAGTGTGGTCGATCGCGATCAACTCGTGCCGCTCAAGGCGAAACTTCTCGCCACAAGGGAAGGGCGGGTCCGGCCGGGCCTCGACGCAAAGACCCTCACCGACTGGAACGGCCTGATGATTGCAGCCCTGGCCGAGGCTGGCCGGTCGCTGGCGCGGCGCGACTGGATCGACGCGGCGGCAAAGGCCTTTGCCCATATCAACACCGCCAGCCGCGACAACCGCTTGCCGCACTCGATGCTGGGCGCGAGGAAATTGTTTCCCGCGCTGTCCAGCGACTATGCCGCCATGGCCAATGCGGCGATCGCGCTGTTCGAAGCCACCGGCGACTGGAGTTATGTCGAGCAGGCCAGCCGGTTCATCGAGCAGCTGGATCTCTGGCACGCCGATGCCGACAGCACCGGCTACTATCTCACCGCTTCCGACAGCACCGACGTGCCGATCCGCATCCGGGGCGACGTCGACGAGGCCATTCCTTCCGCGACCGGACAGATCATCGAAGCGCTGGTTCGGCTCGCCTCCGTCACCGGCGATCTCGACCTGCAGGAAAAAGCCTGGAAGGTCGCCGAGCATGCCGCCGGCCGCGCTGCGCAGCAGGCCTATGGCCAGGCAGGCGTCGTCAACGCCTGTGCGCTGGCGATCGAGCCGCTTAAGCTGGTGCTAATTGATGATCCGTCCAATCCCAAACTTGTTCCGGTTGCGAATCGAAACCCCGATCCGCGTCGGGTCGACGTTATCATTTTTATCGGTTCGGAAGCGAATCGACCCGCGCTGCCCGGTGGATTCCTGCCGCCGACCGACAGGCCGGGTGCCTGGCTCTGCACCGGTCAAGTCTGCCTTCCCGTTGTGACGAATCCCAAAGAGCTCGAACACCTCTTGCGACGCCAATAGGATCAGGAAACCTCGCCTTCCACCGACGGGGGAGTCCGCTACCACATGCGGCCGCGCCGTATCGGGAATGCGACCTGATCTCGGACAATGAAAAACCCCATCCCGGTTTTGCCGGAATGGGGTTTGATAAATAGGCCGGATGTTTCGGCCAAACCCGTTACGTGTTCATCGAATCGAAGAAATCCGCGTTGGTCTTGGTCTGCTTGAGCTTGTCGATCAGGAACTCAATCGCGTCCGTGGTGCCCATCGGCGCCAGGATGCGGCGCAGCACGAAGATCTTCTGCAGGTCCTGCTTGGAGACCAGAAGGTCCTCCTTGCGGGTACCGGACTTCAAGATGTCCATGGCCGGATAGATGCGCTTGTCGGCAACCTTGCGGTCGAGCTGGATTTCGCAGTTGCCGGTGCCCTTGAACTCTTCGAAGATGACTTCGTCCATGCGGCTGCCGGTGTCGATGAGCGCAGTCGCGATGATGGTCAGCGAGCCGCCTTCCTCGATGTTGCGGGCGGCACCGAAGAAGCGCTTCGGCCGCTGCAAGGCATTGGCGTCGACACCGCCGGTCAGCACCTTGCCGGATGACGGCACAACCGTGTTGTAGGCGCGGCCGAGGCGGGTAATCGAATCGAGCAGGATGACGACGTCGCGGCCATGCTCGACCAGGCGCTTGGCTTTCTCGATTACCATTTCGGCGACCTGGACGTGACGCACCGCCGGCTCGTCGAAGGTCGAGGAGATAACCTCGCCCTTCACCGAGCGCTGCATGTCGGTGACTTCCTCCGGCCGCTCGTCGATCAGCAGGACGATCAGATAGCATTCCGGATGGTTGGCAGTAATCGAGTGGGCGATATTCTGCATCAGAACCGTCTTGCCGGTACGCGGCTGCGCGTTGATCAACGCGCGCTGTCCCTTGCCGATGGGCGCCACCAGGTCGATCACGCGCGGCGAGATGTCCTTGCTGGTCGAATTGTCGATCTCCATCTTCAGCCGCTTGGTCGGATAGAGCGGCGTCAGATTGTCGAAGTGGATCTTGTGACGGATCTTTTCGGGATCGTCGAAATTGATGGTGTTGACCTTGAGCAGGGCGAAATAGCGTTCGCCCTCTTTCGGGCTGCGGATCGGCCCTTCGACCGTATCGCCAGTCTTCAGCGAAAAGCGGCGGATCTGCGAGGGCGAGATGTAGATGTCGTCGGGACCGGGCAGATAATTGGCATTGGCGGAGCGCAGGAAACCGAAACCGTCCTGCAGCACCTCGACAACACCGTCACCGATGATCTCGATCTCCTGGGCGGCCAGTTTCTTCAGGATAGCGAACATCAGCTCCTGCTTGCGCATGACGCTGGCGTTCTCGACCTCGAGCGATTCGGCATAAGCGATCAGCTCTGGTGGCTTCTTGTTCTTGAACTCTGCGAGTTTCATTTCTTGCATAGACGGACTCTGAATCTGCTTTGGGGAAAATATATCGGCGGGATGCGACAAATGCCGGGCGCGGCCGAAAGCAATAAAGGGCGGCGCATGACGGGAAGGAAGACCCGTCTTTTATCGTCGCTTGGGTGAAAGAGCAAGCTGCGTTTTATGGGCCCTGGTAAGAGCTAAAACGGCTTGACTACAACC